>NZ_JBSWYY010000008.1:0-203941 GCF_056161325.1 Alteromonas sp. ABE4_545 | reverse complement strand
CTCGTATTGTTGTGGGGATTTTGGGGTTAGCATGGTGAACACTCCGAATTTCACTATGCCTATTAGATCAAAGCCCCAGACTTTCGTCTAGGGCTTTTTCAACAGTCTGAGCCCAGCTCGCGCTGGGCTTTTTGTGTTTATTGGGTGGGTTTAATTTGTTCATCCCATTGGAAAAATGGTCAATTTAGGCAATAATCGCCGTCACTTTATATTCACTCATCGCGTACCTGTCATGTCTTCATCTTGGTTACCTCTCGAAATTGCTATCGCTCAAGCATTTGATTTAGCTTCTCCAGTCACCGAGAGTGAAACCGTATCCCTTGATTGTGCAGTAGGACGTGTATGCGCAAATGAAATCACCTCTCCAGTGAACGTGCCACCTTGGGACAATTCTGCAATGGATGGGTATGTATTGCCTGACTCTCACCATTCGCAAGGTGACACCCTCGCAATTGCGGGTAAAGTGTTCGCTGGCGACCCCATCCCTGATGATGTGATAAATGGTCAAAGCTTACGTATTATGACCGGGGCACCCGTGCCGAAAAATGCCTACGCGGTGACTATGCAAGAAAACACCCAAGCCGATGAGCACAGTGTGACTCTAACGAAATCAATCACACAAGGTGACAACATTCGACTAAAAGGCAGTGACATCTCACAAGGTGACGTAGTGATTGCTCAAGGTACACGCATTACCGCTGCCCATATTATGTTACTGGCCTCAATTGGTATTGCTGAGCTTCCTGTTTACCGTAAAGTCACCGTTGGCGTTTTGGCAACGGGCGATGAATTAGTAGCGCCTGGACAAACCTGTGGTGATGGCCAAATTTTTGAGTCTAATCGCAGTGGCTTAAAAGCCCTAATACAGGCACTGAATGTAGACATAGTCGATTTTGGTATCGTCAAAGACGACCTCAGCACCATTACAGATACGTTACAACAAGCCAGTGAACGCTGCGACCTCGTAGTGTCAAGTGGTGGTGTAAGTGTGGGTGAAGCAGATTTTGTAAAAGCCGCCCTCGCTAAGCTTGGGCAAGTGGATTTTTGGAAGGTTGCGATTAAGCCAGGTAAACCCTTTGCCTGTGGTCGAATTGGCAACGCCTTATTTACCGGCGTGCCCGGTAACCCCGTTTCTGCTTACGTCACCACGGAACAAATTGTGATGCCAGTATTGCGCTATTTGCAGGGGGAAACTGGGCCACAAGTACAGCAGCATCTCAGCGTACCTGCGATATTAACTCATCACATTAAGCGACGAGCCGGCAGAAAAGAATTCTTACGCGCCCAGTGGCATTTAGACCAAGAAAACCAGTTACGCGTAACACCATTAAACAAACAAAGTTCAGGCGTAATGACCTCTGTAGCCCAAGCAAACTGCTACTTGGTACTCGACGCTGATGTGAGTGAGATACACGCAGGTAACCCTGTGGTGATTCAACCTTTTCAGCGATAAAAACCGCATTTCACGCCTTGTTGGCAGTAAAAATTAAGGACACAATTTTGAAAAATGGCATGTTTTCCAAGCGTTTTGCCTTGGAAACGAAGCAGCTCATTAAACTCGCATGGCCCCTACTGATTGCCCAGCTCACTCAGATGATGATGGGTGTGAGTGATACCATTATGGCGGGCAGATACAGTGCGACTGATATGGCCGCTGTCGCACTGGGTTTTAGTATTACAGTACCACTGATGAGTTTTTTACAGGGTGTAGCCCTAGCCTTACCGCCGATAATTTCTCGCTTGCATGGCTCTGGCGAAAGCCAGCAAGTGGCCAACGACTCCCAACAAGCTGGCTATTTGTTACTCGCTGTCAGCCTAATACCTATGGCGCTAGCGCCTTTTGCAGGTAATATCGTGGCGGTTTTCCCGATGGAAGCAGAACTAGCCAGTATTACCACAGACTATGTAACCTATATTCTGTTCGCCATGCCAGGCTTTGCACTGTATCAATGGCTGAGAAACTATTGCGAAGGCTTAGGTAACACCAAACCCAGCATGGTGATCACTGTGATTGGTCTGGGCGTAAACATTATTGCCAACTACATTTTTATTTACGGTGCCTTTGGTATTCCAGAATTTGGTGGCGCGGGTTGTGGTATTGCCACTGCCTTGGTGATTTACGCCATGCTGTTCGCCACTATCGTGTACGTTAAGTTTGCCCCTCGCCTGCGTAAATACGACTTGTTTGGTCATTTCTACCAGCCCAATCTGCAACAAATGTGGGCAACCTTGACCCTCGGCTTGCCCATTGCCATGACTATTCTGTTTGAGGTGACCCTATTCGCTGTAGTCGCACTCATGCTCGCGCCTTTTGGTGCCACTATGGTTGCAGCCCATCAGGTGGCATTGAACTTCTCTGCTTTGATGTTCATGTTCCCCATGAGTTTGGGCATGTCGGTGGCGATCCGTGTGGGTTATCGCATTGGTCAGCAGCGTTATGAACAAGCCGCTATTGCGGTAAAAAGCGCCATTGTTGTGGGCTTAGTAGTAGCTGTTGGTACGGCGAGTTTTACTGTGCTTGCCAAGGCGTACATCATTGGCCTGTATACCGATGAAAAAGCGGTGTTTGATATTGCCACATACCTACTTTTCTTCGCCGCTGCATTTCAATTTTCCGACGCTATTCAGGTTATCTCTGCAAACGCCCTAAGAGGCTACAAAGACACTACGGCCATGTTCGTGATTACCTTTTGTGCTTATTGGCTAATAGGCTTACCTACAGGGCTTATTTTAGGTAGAACCGATTGGTTAACCCCCGAGCCTTTAGCCGCTGCTGGCTTTTGGATTGGTTTTATTGTCGGTTTAAGTAGCGCTGCGGTAATGCTAGGAACACGCCTTCTGGTAATTAAGCGACGCCTGAAACAACAGTATTATCGCTCAACGTTGTCTTGATTAGGCTGCTGTTGCCATAGATCACCGATGATTGGGTCTTCCTGATCGTCGGTTTCATTCTCCCAGCTATACACTTTTGGTGCGGGTTTAGGGTCGCGTTTCCAGTATAAAAATGCACTAATAACACCGCCTAATGCGCCAAAGAAATGGGCTTCGTAGCTAATGGTGGCGTCACGCGGGAATATCGACATTACCATACCGCCATACATAAAAAAGGCGATCATCATCAGTACCACTGAGCGGTTGTCTCTGCGTAGTATTGCCACCACAAACACAAAGAAAAACAAGCCATGACTCACGCCGCTAGCGCCAAGATGCACCGCATCACGGCCCCACAACCAAGTACCTAGGCCCGACATTAACCACACTATTACCAGTACCTTACCTCTGGAATTTGGGTACCCGTAATGCACCATGGTACCGAGTATAATAAGCGGCAAGGTGTTATTAAATAAGTGCTCGTATGAGCCGTGAACCAGAGGCGCTGTGACAACGCCATAGATATGCCAGATATCGCGAGGCAACACACCCAATAAGTTGAGTGGTAGGTCGTACAGTACGCCCAAAGATTGGATCAGCCATAACGCAAGTACCCCTATCACACTGGGAACAAGCGATGGAACAAACTGGTAAGCAGAAGAAGATGTTTTCATACCCATAGATATGTGGGTCGTGTAAGAAAAAGCCAAGTGAAAGCCAATTGGCTAGCGGATATTTTTCACCTGTTGCCAGTCTTCTGGGGTGTCGATATCGACGAACGCCTGCGGCAAGTTCACAGGAATAAGGCGTTCAGGCTCACACGTTGCAACGGTTTTAATTAGTCCGCCCGCGCCTTTATCTCCAGTCAATTTTAATAAATCCGCAAAGTCACTGCGCGGGAAAATTACCGGCGGCCCGTAACTCTTTCCTCGTGTTTTTTGCTTTGTACTCACGCACACACAGTCAGGATGTTGTTGCGCAGACTGAACCAGTGCAGCAATTTCATTATGCTGGATTAGCGCTTGATCACCAAGCCCGATTAACACATGGGTAGTAGCAGATGACAGTTCGCTGATTGCTAATTGAATTGAGCCACTCATGCCATTTTGCCACCGCTCATTCGCCAACACTTGCCACTGTGTATCTTTAGGCATAGTGATGTCATGGGCGCCTGATACAACCCAATATTCCTCTGCGTTTATCTGCCCATACTCACGGAGTACATGATGCAACAGTGGCTGTTTACAAATGGGGTGCTCAGCCATGAGCTTATTGCCGCCATATCGACTCGCGGCACCAGCGGCTAACACCACAATGGCCAGATTCACGCCGTTTGTTCCTCTTCGCGTTTTCCGTTAGCTGTACTTTCCAAAGACGAATTATCGTTTTTCGCTTGGTTTGCGGAGGTAGTCAGCGAACTACGGCGGCCATCTAGTGAAGGTTTAAAACTAATATCACGCTCGTCGATAACCAGGGTTTCTGCAATTTTGTCTTGAATTGCCTGACGGTTCGGGTCCCAAAACACTTGTAAGAACCCCAATAATCCAGTGGCGATACCTGCGCCATATCCACCATATCGACCAAAACTTTCCCATAAATTGGTACTAGTCCCATCTAGCTTCAACACTTTAATGCGCATAATACGTTTACCGGGCGTATGCCCTTTCCACCAAGCGGTGAACACACTGTAATACAAGGCGGCCCAACCAAACCCCAGGCCTAGATCGCTGATAATCGCGTTAATCCAACTTAAAATACCCGGTTCGGGTTTGTCGTCTACATCAAAATCCATTGCTTTTGGTAAGTAGGGAGCCTTTTCTTCGCTTGGTGCTTTAGATTCGACTGTTTGATTATCAGCTGATTGCGCCTCATCTTCTCCCTCTAGCGCCTCATCCTGTGTTGTTTCTTGCGCCGTTTCGTTTTGAGGTTGTGACGCTCTGTAGGCATCAAACGCCGTCAGTGCTGCGGCCTCTATTCCCGCTTTATCCGATTCATCAATATCGAGATCAGATAAGATCCCGTTAACTTCTTCGACCAAATCTTGGCGGGTCATACTGGTTTCACCCATGTTTTCACCGAAAGATTGCGACTTGCGTTGTAAGCAATTTAAGTCTTTCTCACATTGCCACAACACCATTGCCGAAATAGCTTGTTTAATACTGACTTCAGTGCGATCAGATTGCACTTCTGGTACTTCATTGTGGTTGTATACGTTGACTAAACCATATGTCATGGCAAAAAGGATAATCGCTGCCGATAGGCGAAGCAGTCGGGTTGTGCGATAACGCCCCGGTTTACCCGCGAGGTTACTCCCCGCTTTCCAAAACGTAATGCCAACAAACAGGCCTAATATTAATGGGCTAGACGAACTCAACAGCACCACAAAGAGTAAATCGATGCCTTGTGCAATTAAACGGCGCATTGGGGTTGCGAGCTTTTGCCCTAATAAATCTTGCGAGACTTCAAAAGCATAGGGCGTGACGATATCACGGGTTTCTTGCGCCGTCAGATCGTCGAACGCTTCGGGGTTGTTTTTATTAAGTGTAGAGGTCATTGGGCACGTCCTTGTCGGAACTCTATGCCCATGATTGTACGATGATTATTTACGATTGCCTACTCTAGATTAGACTAGAATTTACTCGCCACACCGTTTCGACTTAAACACCCTATCCCTTCATCAAGGCCTTCAACCGTTAACGGATACATGCGATCCGCCATCAGTTCTTTCATCACTTTCACTGAAGAATAATAAGGCCAGTAGTCTTTCGGTTGCGGGTTGAGCCAGATGCAATGGGAGAAATGTGACGTAATACGCTCCATCCACGTAGCCCCAGGCTCTTCATTCCAGTGTTCCACACTGCCACCTGGATAAGTAATTTCATAAGGCCCCATGGTCGCATCGCCCACAAAAATCACTTTGTAGTCGCTGCCATAGCGATGGATGATATCCCACACGTCGAGGGTTTCTCGGTCTCGACGTTGATTGTCTCGCCACACGCTCTCATACACACAATTGTGAAAGTAAAAGTACTCAAGGTATTTAAATTCACTGTGTACCGCAGAAAACAGAGTTTCAACGTTTTTAATGTATGGGTCCATCGACCCACCCACATCAAAAAACATCAGTATTTTTATTGCATTGTGTCGCTCTGGCGCCATATGGATATCTAACATACCGCCTTTTTTCGCGGTTTCGCCAATGGTGGCATTCATGTCTAATTCTTCACTGGCACCGGTGCGCGCGAACTTGCGTAGTTTTCGCAATGCCATTTTGATATTGCGCGTGCCCAGTTCTACTTGGCTGTCTAAATTCTTAAACTCGCGCTTGTCCCACACCTTGGCAGCGGAGAAACGGCGATTGCCATCTTGCCCTATTCTTACGCCTTCAGGATGATCACCATAAGCGCCAAAGGGCGACGTGCCGCCTGTACCGACCCACTTGTTTCCCCCTTGGTGACGCTTTTCCTGTTCGGCCAAACGTTCACGTAAGGTTTTCATAAGTTCTTCTAAGCCACCAAGCTTTTTAAGCTGCGCGCGCTCTTCTTCAGACAGGGTTTTCTCCACCATCTTACGCAACCATTCTTCAGGGATTTCTTTATCGAATAATTCGAGGGACGATACCCCATCAAAATATTCCGCAAACGCCCTGTCAAACTTATCGAATTGGGTTTCGTCTTTTACAAGCACTGTACGAGAGAGGTAATAAAACCCCTCCATATCGCCATACACTACGTGGCTTTCCAGTGCTTTTAATAAATCCAAAAGCTCTCGTAAACTGGTTTTCACTCGGTATTTTCTCAGAGTGAAAAAGAAATCAATCAACATTAGCGACGCGCCATAAACATGAGTTTTTCAAATAAATGAATATCTTGTTCGTTTTTCAATAACGCACCATATAGCGGCGGAATGGAGGTTTTGCCGTCTTTGCTGTGTAGCGCTTCTGGCGGAATATCTTCTGCCACCAATAACTTGATCCAGTCAATCAGCTCAGAAGTGGATGGCTTTTTCTTCAGCCCGGGCACGTCACGTAAGTTAAAAAACGCATTGAGCGCTTCATCAAGCAATTGCTTTTTCAAATTGGGGAAATGCACATCCACGATTTCGCGCATTTCATCAGGCTTGGGGAATTGAATGTAATGGAAAAAACAACGACGTAAAAATGCATCTGGCAGTTCTTTTTCATTGTTCGACGTGATGATAACAATTGGGCGCTGTTTAGCCACAATTCGCTCGCGCGTTTCGTAAACAAAAAACTCCATCTTATCTAACTCAAGGAGCAAATCGTTGGGAAACTCGATGTCGGCTTTGTCAATTTCATCAATCAGCAGTACGGGGCGCTTTTCAGATTCAAACGACTGCCACATTTTGCCCTTGATAATGTAATTATGAATGTCGTGTACACGTTCATCACCCAATTGAGAGTCGCGCAAACGAGAAACTGCGTCATATTCGTACAACCCCTGCTGAGCTTTAGTGGTCGATTTTATATGCCATGCAATGAGATCAGTATTCAAGCTTGCTGCCAGTTCTTCCGCTAGCAAGGTTTTCCCCGTTCCCGGCTCTCCCTTGATCAATAGTGGGCGTTCGAGGGTGATGGCAGCATTTACCGCCAACTGTAACTCTTTACTGGCGATGTAATTCGCCGTTCCATTAAAGGCCATAATTTCTCTCTACAGGTCTTATTTTATAAATAACCATAACATATAGCGAAAATCACTTTGCAATTTTCCACTTCGCCACAATGATATAGGGGTAAACTCGGTTTACCCAATGAGTGTTATGAATACGTAATTATCAATGGTAATGTACGTACTTGCCTAACATCTGGGTTATCTCAAAAGAAAGGAACAAAAATGCAAGTATTTGACGACAACTCGCTTTCTATCGGCAATACGCCGCTTGTTAAACTCAACCGCGTAACAGGTGGTAATGTTTACGCGAAAATCGAATCGCGTAACCCTAGCTTCAGCGTTAAGTGCCGTATTGGCGCAAACATGATTTGGGACGCAGAAAAACGTGGCGTACTCGCTCCGGGCAAAGAACTCGTTGAGCCAACTAGTGGTAACACGGGTATTGCACTTGCGTTCGTAGCAGCATCTCGCGGCTATAAATTAACCCTAACCATGCCTAGCAGCATGAGCTTAGAGCGTCGTAAGTTACTTAAAGCATTGGGCGCAAACCTTGTATTGACTGAAGCGCCAAAAGGTATGAAAGGTGCCGTTGCCGCAGCACAAGAAATTGTTGCGTCTGATCCAGACAAATACGTATTGCTGCAACAGTTCGACAACCCTGCAAACCCAGAAATCCACGAAAAGACCACAGGCCCTGAAATTTGGGAAGCAACTGATGGCAAAGTGGATGCGTTCGTCGCTGGCGTTGGTACAGGTGGTACCATTACCGGTGTTAGCCGCTACCTGAAAAACACTCAAGGTAAAGCGATTACGTCGGTTGCCGTAGAGCCAACAGATTCTCCTGTGATCACACAAGCAAAAGCGGGTGAAGAACTCACTCCTGGGCCTCACAAAATTCAAGGTATCGGCGCAGGCTTCATTCCTGGCAACTTGGACTTAGACATTGTTGACGAAGTTGAACAAGTGTCTAACGAAGACAGCATTGAAATGGCCCACCGCCTATTAAAAGAAGAAGGTATCTTAGCGGGTATTTCTTCAGGTGCAGCTGTTGTTGCCGCTAAGCGTTATGCTGAACGCCCAGAGAACAAAGACAAAATTGTGGTTGTACTACTCGCCTCTGGTACAGAGCGTTACTTGAGCAGCCCAATGTTTGCTGGCGAATTTTCTGACCAAGAAGAAGTGCAGTAATTCGCACCAATCATTAGAAAATATTGAATCAAGAGCGGGCTAAGGCCCGCTTTTTTGTACCTGTATTTTTGTATTCGCCTTAGGTTACAATGTGTTTCGTTTATTAGTAGCAACGATGCACAAAATGTATTCAACGAACATTACCAAATTTTTCTTTCTTGTGTGCTTTGTTGCACTCTTTACCACCGGCTGTAAAAAAGACGAAGAGCCAGGCCTTGGCCGCTACGGCATGTTAGACAAAGGCTCGCCAGAATATACCGCCGTGACGTTTATGCGTAGCGTGTACGAAGATGACAATATCGACGTGGCAATTAGCCTCAGCACTAGCCGCTTAGCCCGTATTCTTGAGCGTTATCACACCAACCGCAACGTACAGCGCCACCTACTCAACCTCAAATACGACAAAGTCACGGTAACACCGCAAGGCTCCACCAGTGTGGGCAGAAATGAGTATTCAGAACGCTCCACCATCTCCCTCTTCTTCTCAGGCTATTATGGCGACGACAAAATCGAAGATTTGCGCAGCGTGGAGTTAGTGCGAGAAGATGGTGATTGGAAGGTATCGAAAATTTATACTGATCCGTTTATGTAGAGCGACCAACACTCATGTTGGAAATGTTGATCGCTTAAAACGATTAAGGAGCAGGTTTTATTTGGCTGTTTTCCTTGGGGCAAACTACAGGAAAACGGTATATTGAGTTTGTACACCCGTCTCCATCTGAGTCTAACGAACATGCTTTGTAACTGACCGTTTGGGCACAATATAAATGACCATTTCTAGTGTGCATGGTCACTTCATTGGAAGATTCCATACCGTCACCAATGTATGTGCCCCAAGGGGCACGGTCCGCGATACCTTCAACTAATTTCCTTAAACATTGTTTATCTTCTGTAGAGGAGAATTTTGAATCATCTAGCGTTCCATTCTCACGAAACACCGCACTAAATCTGATCCCATCTACCTTTGATAAGCGATCTTTCAATGAGAGATCAATGTTAGTGCCGGTAACATTTCCTCTGCTCACGACACCTGTAAAACCAAGATCAAACATTAAGAAATTGTCACCTTCTCCAACAGCCACAACATAGGGCATTTGCTCGTTATCCCATTCAATGTTGAAGGATACGTCTCCCTGAGAGCCCTTTACCCTTAAACCTGACGTAGCATTATTATTTTCACCGGTATCGTTAGGATTGACTCCACGCAAACGAGAGGCTAATTCCGTTTTAATATACTTCTGAGCGCTCACTTGCGAATCAGCATCTCTCATATACGTACTCACGACAGTACAGGTACGTGGATCAGCGTTATTACTTGAGGAAGATGCAGAATAGTTTGGCACACTAATTCCTTGTGCAGATAAAAAGTCATCGACACTCAAAACTAAGATACCGTCATTTGTTGCAGTCATAACTTCGTCGTAGAAATCAAAAAAGATTTCGGCGGTCGAGAGTTCGTCAGAAGAAACGCCAACTGGGCTTACACGAACCGTTTTATGATTTGGATGAGGATAGGATGCTGAAGCCCGATATTTTCTAACTTTCTTTTTCGCAGGATCAAGTATCACAAGGTCTTTATTCTTAACATCGCAACGCGTTAGCGACTCAGTAACATTAGCGGCTCCTTCTCCTGTTTTGACCACATTACACGTTGACTGATCAAACTTGGCTTTCGCAAGGTCACGTGCTGCATTATCAGTACAGCTTTGACACACATATGTGTCTAGAACCTCTGCAGCCACCGGCACACTGCTTGAGCAAAAAATAAGTAGTGAGTAGCCAAATCGTCTTTTGAAACCCATTTAATAAACTCCTTTTCATTGGGATTACAACAACGAGCATAAGCAAAAATAATTCTCATCACAATACAACAAGAGGACAAAAACGGTAGCTAAATCTATTAAGATCATAGAGTTAAAATGTAAGCTACGAATTCCCAGTCGCCAGCGACAAATAGTGACGTAATAATATAAACGTTAACCTCATGATCTTTGGTTCCATCATAACATCGACGCTTCTTAAACAAAAAAGGCGGCATACGCCACCTTTTACTTAACCTGAGTTGATAGATTTAACTCAAAGCTTATTGCCCAACGGCAACGCCTTCACGTCGAGGATCAGCGCCGCCAATGTAGCCATCTTTGGTCACTTGAATCCCGTGCAAGCCACTATTTAAGTCTATCACTTGCACTTTATGGCCTAACGCTTCTAGTGGCTCCTGTAAGCTCTCTAGGGGCGTACCTTTTTCAAGGGCCGTGTAGTCATTGCGGTTAGTGATTTTCGGCAAGTTAATCGCCTCTTGAATATTTAACCCCATATCCAGCACGCCGATCAGGGTTTGTGCCACATAGCTGATGATGCGGCTACCGCCTGGTGAACCCACAACGACTTCCAGATCACCGTCTTTATCAAACACCATAGTGGGGCTCATGGCGCTGCGTGGGCGTTTGTGAGGTTCAACGCGGTTTGGCACTGGATGGCCACCTTCAGACGGGTTAAAAGAGAAATCAGTAAGCTGGTTATTCAGCAAGAAGCCATCGACCATTAAGCCAGATCCAAACATAAACTCAATACTGGTGGTCATCGACACAGCGTTGCCTTGCTTGTCCACAATTGAAATATGGCTGGTATTGGGCTGTTCGAGAGAATCCCCTACGGTTATTTTGGCGCTTGCATAGGGTTCACCTGCCCTAGCCCGTTTCCACGGTTTGTTTACGTCAATACTTTCGGCACGTCGAGCTAAGTAACCTTCATTAATCAACGCGGCAAAGGGCAAGTTTGTGAAGTCTGAATCACCGATGTACTTTTCGCGATCAGCGTAAGTTAACGCGCTCGCTTGAGTGTACACATTAATGAACTCGACACTGTCTGGCTTCATTTTGCTAAGCGGTTGGTCTTCCAATAATTTCAGCAATTGAAATACGTTGATCCCACCAGAACTTGGTGGTGCCATACCACAAATAGATTTGTCGTGGTAACGGCCACACACGGGCTGGCGCTTAATCACGTGGTAATTGGCAAGATCGTCGGCTGTTAGTGCCCCTGGATTAATCGGCGCGTTTTGTACGGTCTCAGCAATCTTCTGCGCTAGCTCACCTTTGTACAGATAATCACTGCCTTGGGCCGCAATTTGCGTCAGTGTTTTGGCAAGAGGTTTGTTTTTCTTGATAGTACCGGCTTTTACCGGAATACCCGCAGGAAAGAAATAGGTAGCACTGCCGCTGAACTGGCGTAGGCCCTTGTGATATTTGTCGGCGGCGGCGACCAGTTTTGCCATACGGGGCGATACTTCGAACCCGTTTTCTGCTTTATCAATTGCATCAACAAACAGACTATTCCAAGGTAAGGTACCGTGTTCTTCGTGCGCTTGTTCTAGGGCTTTAAGTGCCCCAGGTACACCCACTGATTTACCCCCAACAACGGCATCAATCCACTTCATGGGTTTGCCGTATTCCATAAACCAATACGCATTCACCTTAGCTGGGGCCATTTCGCGGCCGTCATAGGTTTCTAACACCTTGCGCTCGTTGTCCCAATACAAAATGAAAGCACCGCCGCCAATGCCTGAAGATTGCGGTTCGACGAGCGTAAGCATGGCTTGAATAGCAATGGCCGCATCGATAGCGCTACCGCCTTTTTCGATCACGTTTTTACCCGCCCACGAGGCATAAGGGTTAGCGGCTACCACCATATAGTCTTTCGTTTTGTACGCTTTTTTCTCTTGATAGCCCGTGGCCGCCTCCGGCTCCCCGGCTTCGCGCGGCTTGGCCGCCTGAGACATAACAGGAAGAGAAACAAACAGTGTGCAAAGCCCTGCTATCACACAAGATTTAAGTGAAACTTTCGAGTGCAAGGTGTGTATTTCCTTTTATTTGAATTTTTCTGGATTAAGAGGTCGTTTGTGCAGAAATGCATCAAAGGCCTCTTTCGCGGCTTCTGTGCCCAGTGCTTCTAGGAAAATATCCATTTCCATGTTCATTTGATCATGGATTGCCTTGTTCTCATTGCTCATCAATGCCTTGGTTTGCAATAAGGCGAAGGCAGGCTTTTCAACCAGCTTTTTCGCAACTTCTTCAACGGTTGCGTCTAATTGTGCTTCTGGCACCACTTTATTTACGAGTTGGAAGTTTAACGCGTCTTGGGCCGAGAAGGTTTCTCCTAACATTAACAGCTCAGATGCCTTTCGTCGCCCAATTAATCTCGGTAATAAGTAACTAGACGCATACTCAGGCACCAAACCTAAATTAATGAAAGGCAATGCAAATTTAGTGTTATCAGCACAATACACAAAATCACACTGCAATAACAAGGTTGTACCTATGCCAATGGCTAGCCCAGAAACTTGTGCTATCACGGGTAATTTGCAATCGGCCAACGCGCGCATGAAGTTTACCGTTTCGACTACGTGTTCGTTTTCTCCTCGACTAGCGAAGTCTGAAATGTCATTGCCTGCGGTAAAAACACCGCCATTGCCCTTGATCACAATGACTTTGCACGTTTTATCTTGTTGTGCGGCTTCTATTGCATCGGCCATGGCCTGATACATAGTACGAGTCAGGGCATTTTTTTTATCAGCACGGTCGATGCAAATCGTGAGCATGCCAGGCTGTTGCTGTAGGGTGATATTGCTCATACAAATTCCTCTTTTTATCTCAAGGACTAAGGCCTTGATGTCGGTTTTTCGTTATCATACCGAGCTAAATACAAGATCAACAATAAGAATCAATGATAATTACACTGCCGTACAAACCTCAGCACAGTGCTGGCCCATTACTCGTGTTAGTTATAGCCATTGTGGCGTATTTTTTTGAGCCTGCTGCCAGCGAGTGGCTGGCCTATGACCGAAACCTATTAGAAGGTTTTGAAACGTGGCGACTTATTACCGGCAATATCGTTCATACCAATGGTATGCACTTAGTACTCAATGCATCAGGTTTGGCATTACTGTGGGCACTGCACGGTGACCACTATCGATTTTGGTTATTCATACGGTTATTTGTTTGGTGCGCCTTTGGCACCAGCATCGGTATTTACTTTTTCTCACCAAATCTCGTTTGGTATGCCGGCTTATCTGGGGCTTTGCACGGTATCTTTATTTGGGGTGCCTGTATGGATATCAATAAAGGTTTAAAATCGGGTTGGTTATTACTGATTGGCGTAGTGGCCAAAGTGGCTTACGAACAGCTTTATGGCAGTAGTCAGGCTGTATCAGACCTGATTAATGCAAATGTCGCGGTAGACGCCCATCTATACGGTGCGCTCTGCGGTATAATTATGTTTTTGGGGATGTGGCTGGGAAGTTTGAAGAAACGCTAATCCTCACATACTCCAATGGTTAGCGAACACAAAAAAGCCCTGAATATTCAGGGCTTTTTGCTAATTAAGCGTAATTACAAGTTTGTTTCAAACAACTTGTAGATACGACGGTATTCATCTAACCACGAACTTGGTTGAACAAAACCATGTGGCTCAACGGGATAGATCGCCGTTTCAAAATTAGGGTTTTCCAGTTCTATCAAGCGCTGCACCAACCTTACCGAGTCTTGGAAGAATACGTTGTTATCTACCATAGGGGCGTTGATCAACAATTGCTTTTTTAGCCCTTCGGCGAAATAAATTGGTGAGCTACGACGATAAGCAATGGGGTCAACATTCGGTGTATTCAAAATGTTTGCTGTATAACCCGTGTTGTAATGTGCCCAGTCAGAGACAGGACGTAATGCAGCACCCGCTTGGAACAAATCTGGCGCAGTAAACAACGACATAAAGGTTAAGAAACCGCCGTAAGAACCACCGTATGTACCAATGCGTTCACGATCCACATTTGCGTTATCCACCAGCCAGTTTACACCGTCTTGAAGATCTTGGACTTCAGGTGTACCCATTTGGCGATAAATTGCGGTACGCCAATCACGGCCGTAACCTTTTGAAGCTCGGTAGTCCATATCGAGTACTACATAGCCCTGTTGGGCTAACATGCTATGGAACATGTACTCGCGGAAGTAACCTGACCAACCCAGGTGAGAGTTTTGCAAATACCCAGCCCCGTGGTTAAACACTACGGCGCGGCGCGCTTCACCTTGGGCGTAGTTTTTAGGCAAATAAACACGGGCATAAATCGGCTCAGACGTATGGCTTGAAGGAATAGCCACAATTTGAGGTGTTGTCCAAGGCATAGACAAGTATTCTTGGCTGACAAACTCGGTCACTTGCGCTGGCTTATCGGCCACGTTGGCCGCTTTTACAAATAGCTCAGGCGGACGCGTCACACTGCTATGAGTAAGCAAAAGCTGAGATTCATCAGGGCTCAATACGTAATCTGTCATGCCGTTGAGATCGGTCATGGCTTCATGTTCACCAGTAGCGGTGTTTACGCGATATATCTCGTAAATACCTGGATGCTTTTTGTTAGCCTTGAAATACACGTACTGATCATCGTCAGTCACTGTGATGTCATCAACCACATACTTGCCTGAGGTTAACGCACGTGGCTTTTCACCCGGCGTTAGCAAATACAAATGGCTGTAACCTGTTTGTTCCGATTGGAAGAACAAGGTTTCACTGTTGTGCAACCAGCCAAATTGGTTAAACGCGTAGTTAACCCATGCATCGTCGTGCAAGCGGTGTTGATTAACCAAAGCATGCTTGTCAAAATCTACAGTGGCGATCCAACGATCTTTGTTATCCCACGCTTCCAACATCAAGGCAACTTGTTTGCCGTCTTGATGCCAACGAATCGAAGGGTTAGACCAGTACCAGCTTTCCAGTAAGCCAATCGCTCTCGGTAAACGATTAACGGTGTAGCTTTCGCCTTTGGCTTTGGCGTTTTCAGCTTTTACCGACGCCAATACATCTTCGTTGTAGCCAGGCAAAGAAACATAAGACAACTCATGCTTTGCACCTGTTTTTAAGTCCACTAACCACACTGTTTGGTTTTCAGGCTCTGCATCTGCTACGCGGCGGCGTACTTGTTTACTCGCTATACGAGCATCTTCCTGAATATAGTGCGGCATAATGTCGCTGTCATCACGCCAGCCTTTATTCGCAGTAGTAACAACAATCGCATGCTCACCGTCTGGGCTCACTTGCGCGGCTACCAAGCGGTCGCCTTTATTGAAATAAATCGCTTCTGGCGCAACCGCGGGGCTTGCACTGGCTAATTCCGCTTTGTCGTCGGCTCTGTCTTGGCTGTTTTTACGCTGTACTTGAATGTATTTAATCAGCGAGATTTGTTCCGCTGAAATATAATCTTTGGGGGCTTTTACTGGTTCAGGTTTATCAGCAAATTTCCAACTGAGTAATTCTTCCCGCTGACCATTGTTAAGGTCGATAGCCACAATTTTGCTGTCGCTTTGTGCCATCAAACGGTTATCTACCATAAAGCGCAAATTACGTAAGTTTGCACCGCCCCGTGTCAGTTGTACTACGTCGCCGTTGGGCATACGTACAAACACGCTATCTTCAAAACGCCAGGCTAGGTATTGGCCGTCAGCACTTTGTACTTTTTCATCAAAGCGATATAGGTGGCGCTCTGCATCACTGAGTTTTTTGTTGTTAGTCGCATCGTTAAGGGGAGCCGTGAATACATCATTCACCACACTGCCCGCTTGTTTGCGCTCAAACACGATAGCAGATGAATCGAGTGACCAACCAGGGCTTGTCGCCGCTCGACCCAACCAGTCTGGATCAGACATAATTTGTTCTAAGGTAATCGTTTGGCTTTGATCACCCGTTTCTGGGATAGCGGGTTTGATAACGGCGGCAACGGTTTGAGGTGCCACTACATTCGATGCTGCATCAACGTCTGTCGTTGTTGTGGTTGTAGATGCACAAGCCGACAACATTCCTGTCATCGCACCAACCACATAGAGTGTGGATAATTTCTTCATTATATTTTGCTGCTTTTTTATTGAAAGGCAGGGTTATTATACGATTTGATTACACATGGCAGTCAAACTTCGTCTCTATTCCTCTGCGAATCATCTTGCAAATTGATCTATTTACCGAAAATTTGGCTATTGGCTTTATAGACGCGCAAATTATTCTTGCAATACAATTGAGACTAGTTCGGTCTATATTCACGACACGGTAAAAATATTCGCAGCCAATGTTGCTGCGACATCAACGACAACGTTTAGGAAGACAACATGAAAAAAGTGCTACTCGCAGCGGCATTAACGGTATTTGCTTCAAGTTCTTTTGCTGCAGACTCCTGCCCAACAGTACTTAAGTTTGTAAAACGTAAACTCAATTCTCAAGAATTGGTGAATATGTGTAGCGAATTCCAAGGTAAAACCTTACTCATCGTGAATACGGCGAGCTATTGTGGGTTCACACCACAATTTGAAGGCTTAGAAGCCATGTATGCGGAATTTAAAGACAAAGACTTCGCCATCCTTGGCTTCCCTTCCCACGATTTTAATCAAGAAGCGAAAGACGAAGGCAAAACGGCTGAATTGTGCGAACTGACCTACGGGGTAAAATTCCCTATGTTCGAACCTACTCATGTGAAAGGCGATGATGCAGACCCGCTTTATCGCATTCTCGCCAGAGCAACCGGTGAAGAACCAAGTTGGAACTTCAACAAGTATTTAGTAGATAAGCATGGCAACATTGTTAAACACTACGGCAGTCGCGTGAAGCCCACTGACGAAGAGTTACGCAATGACGTTGAAGCAGCACTAGCAATGGAATAAGCTGTTTTCTACTTTACAAGGATTCGATAACGGCGATTTACCTTTTGGTTATCGCCGTTTTTATTGTGTATTGATTATGGATCACAACAAACTTATTGGGTAATTCGCAGCCGTGCGAACCTACAGTTACCAAGTTTTGATTGGGCTAATATCGACACGCCCTTTTCTCTTTATCTGCAGTAATGCCACCGATATAGAAGAAAATTAAACTTTAGTTTAATAGATATAAAAATCTAATGCCGATACAGTGGCTTATTGCTTGAACGCAACACATAAAAAAGCCCCGCCTAAAAGGCGGGGCAATCAAGCACACTCAACTTGGAACACACTTTAGCAGCTACGTAAGGCAAACCTTGGAAATCCGTCTTACGTTTTTGCTAACTGCATAGAGTTAGTCTCTGCGTTATCCGATTAGTTCAATAATTTTTTCATTTGCTGCAGAAAAAGATTTTTCAGCGGCTTCTTCGCCCATAGAAAGTCCTTCTGCGTAAACGAAATTAACGTCTGTTAAGCCAACAAAATTAAAGAAATGAGTCAGGTATAAACTTTGTGTATCGTACTCAGTACCCTGATAAATTCCACCACGTGCACCTAACACCACCACTTTCTTCGCAGAATCCAACAAACCTTGAGGACCATTCTCGGTGTAGCGGAAAGTCACGCCAGCACGAGCTACACGGTCAATCCACGCTTTAAGGATAGAAGGAATACCAAAGTTATACATAGGCACACCAAGTACAATTTCATCAGCCGCTTTTACTTCTTCAACCAAATTGTCAGAAATTGCAGCCAATGCTTGTTGCTTTTCGTCGCGATCTTCAGGTGCAGTCATCCACGCACCCATTTCTTCGCCTGTTAAATGCGGTAAATCGTCTTGCGCAATGTTACGTACAACCACTTCCACATCGCCCTTCTGATTTAGCGCATCAATGTAAGTGTTGGTTAACTTTGTTGAGTTACCATTTTCGTGCTGCAAGCTAGATTGAATCACTAAAACCTTTTTCATAACCATTCTCCAATATGACGAAACATTGCAGCATTCTGAAATTTGCTGCACTGGGTATAATTAGATTATATGGACGAAAAACAAGGATTAAAATAAGTAAAAATAGCGCTGGGTGTTCTATTTTTTAGAATAAACAAGAGAGATAACATTAGGAAAGGATTTTACCACCACTGTAACGCAAGAAGCGTGACCCTCGCACTGCAATGGCTTAACCGAGTTTGCCAAAACACAATTACGAAGACACGACAATGGAAAAAGGGACAAAACGCTCCTTGCGAA
This sequence comes from Alteromonas sp. ABE4_545, assembly GCF_056161325.1. Lineage (NCBI taxonomy): Bacteria > Pseudomonadati > Pseudomonadota > Gammaproteobacteria > Alteromonadales > Alteromonadaceae > Alteromonas > Alteromonas sp. ABE4_545. Next base: position 185,270 of record NZ_JBSWYY010000008.1, on the reverse strand, counting down.
AACGAGCATAACACTCATTTTACAATGATGCCCGCACAAATTTGAATTATTTACACGGGGATCACATAGTACTTCGTTATTCTATCGGCGACTCTGGTAACGAAAACTGGTTGAGTGCCTGTTCAAAATCGGCCACTAGGTCGTCTGTGTCTTCTATACCAACCGACACACGAATGAGGGTATCGCTAATTCCCATACGCGCTCTTTCCTCAGGGCCATTTTCATAAAAAATAGTCGGTGCGACCGGCAGCGCAAGGGTACGGTTGTCGCCAAGGTGTGTGGCACATATCACCAATTCCAGGGCATTGAGAAAGGCTCTTGGGTCAATTCCAGGCATTAGGTCTACGCTGAGAATGGCACCGTATCCATCGTTCAGCATTTCACGTGCAATAAAATGTTGCGGGTGATCAGCCAAGCCAGGATAGAACACTTGTTTTACATTCGGGTGACCGTGTAAAAAGCTTGCGAGCTTTAATGCATTTACATTGCTACGCTCCAAGCGCATGGCTAAGGTTTCCATACCAATGGCAATATCATGAGCCGCTGACGGTGTGAGCGTTGCGCCCATATCGCGTAAGCCTTTTTTCTTAATTTGGGTTAGCCCCCACTGGCTTTTATCTGCAACCTGATAGTTAGGCTTAATATTCACAAAGTGAGTCCAGTCGTAATGGCCCGTATCAACCACTACGCCGCCCAATACATTGCCGTGACCAGAAATATACTTCGTGAGCGAATTAAACACTAAACCAGCGCCATACGCTTTGGCATCAAAAATTGGCTGCGGTGTCATGGTATTGTCTACCATCAGGAGCAATGATTTTTCATCACAAAACTGACTAATCGCAACCATATCAGCCACTTGTGTTACTGGGTTTGCAACGATTTCGGTGAATACGCCTTTGGTGTTGTCTTGATATGCGTTGATAACAGATTCAATGTTGGTAACGTCGACAAAAGAGACTTCAATACCAAGATCTTGCAGCGTATCCATCAAGCTACGAGTGTTACCAAACAAATACTGACTGACAATGATATGGTCGCCTGATTTGAACAAAGCCAATAAACCACTGCTGATCGCCGCCATTCCAGTAGCAAAGCACACGGCTCCAACGCCACCTTCAAGGTCATTCAGCATATTTTGCAGGGCCGCTGCAGAGGAAGAAGATGAGCGCCCATAAACATGGCCCAACTTTTTACCTTGGAATACATCGATAATGCCTTGGGCATCTTCAAATTCAAACAACACAGAATTGGTTGTGCTGCTGTGAACAGCCCCATGCTCAGGCTTATTTAATTTTCTATCGGCATGGACTTGGCGGGTGGTTAAGCCATGTTTAGTCACGCAATTGGCTCCATTACATCTTATTTAAATTTCGCGGGCGTTAACGTTAGCATAAATTCACAGCACAATGACGGGAGATTGCTCAACACGCCTAGTTACGCGATGAACGCTAAGGTTAACTCGAATTGGCCGTTGCAACAGCCAGTTAGCAATTTGCATTAACACTATGATACTGTAAAAACGAGCTCAATACGTATAACTAGCTGTCATAATGTGTATTATTTTTGTTGGCAATCAAATTCATCCGCAATTTCCATTGGTCATTGCTGCTAATCGTGATGAGTTTCATCAACGCCCTACTGCCCCAACCTCTTATTGGGACACCTCCCCCACGATTTTAGCCGGTAAGGATTTAGAAGCTGGCGGCAGTTGGATGGGGGTTCAGCAACATGGGTATATTGCCGCTCTTACCAATATTAGAAACAAGATTACACCACCAGCCAACGCAATCAGTCGCGGGCACATTGTCACACAATACCTCGCTAACCCGACGGAATTTCCCGACAAACTCGTGCAACAAGCAGAAAGGTTTGACGGATTCAATTTGCTCTACGGCCATTGGCAGCAGTTGTACTGGTTTAACAATGAAATAAAACAACCTTCTGCGCTATCAACGGGTATCCACGGTTTGTCGAATGACAGACTGAACACACCTTGGCCCAAGGTTACCTTGGGAAAACAACTTTTCCATCACGCGCTGCAACAACCAAATCTTGGCCTGCCCGATGCGTTATTTGCGGTTCTTCGCAATCATGAACAAGCAGAGGACACGGCTTTACCTCGCACTGGCGTGCCTTACGATTGGGAAAAACGTTTATCGTCTATCTTCATTCAAAGTGAAGAATACGGCACCCGTTCGTCCACCGTGTTACTGATTGACCACCAAGGTGTAGCACACTGGCACGAACAAATTTATGACAAATCCGGTGAAGTCACACAGCAATTGGACTACCAATGGCATTTTGATAAAAAATAACCACGATCAGCTATTCATATTTCTGATTTAAATGGCATAATGCGGCGCAGTAGAAGGTAATTTAGACAATAAATAGTACGGTTCTATGTACTGCGGTGAGCAAGGAAAGCAATAAGCCGAAAACCATAAACGTTTCGATCCTTCGACAGGTATGATACCTGATTTTCGATTCTGGTTTATTCCAGTGAACTTACTCAATCTGCAACTTTCCGAGGACATATCGTGTTTGAAGTTTTACCTCAATTGGCACCAGATCCAATCCTAGGCCTTTCCGCTGCTTTTAAGCAGGACACTAACCCGAATAAAATTGATTTAGGTGTGGGTGTATATAAAGACGAAGAAGGTAATACCCCTATTCTAACGTCTGTCGCAAAAGCTCAGCATATTCTTCTTGAGCGTGAAACCTCTAAAACTTATATTACTCCACAAGGTGTGCCTGGCTTTATTGACGGCATGTTGTCGCTCATTTTAGGCGAAGCCAGCCCAGTTGTATTGGCTAACCGCGTTGCTGCGGTTCAAGCACCTGGCGGTTGTGGCGCACTGCGTATCCAAGCTGAGTTGTTGAAGCGCTGTGGCGAAGGCAAAACGGTCTGGGTAAGCGACCCAACTTGGGCAAACCACATTCCATTGATTGGCAGCGCGGGTCTTGAAATTAAGAAATACCCCTATTTCGATAAAGAGACAGCAAGCATTAAATTCGACGAAATGATGGACACACTCCGTCAAATCGAAAAAGGTGATGTAGTGCTTTTCCACGGCTGCTGTCACAACCCAACAGGTGCTGACTTAACCAATGCACAATGGGACGCCGTATTGGAAGTAGCAAAAGAACGTGAATTCTTACCGTTCGTCGATATCGCTTACCAAGGTTTTGGTGATGGCCTAGAAGAAGACGCTTACGGTGTTCGCTTGTTGGTTGAAAACCTACCAGAAGTGATCATCGCCGCTTCTTGCAGCAAGAACTTTGGTCTATACCGCGAACGTGTAGGTTTGGCCGCAATTATTACCGAAACCTCACAAACACGTGATATTGCACAAGCGCAAATTCAATCAGTGGCCCGTGGTATTTACTCTATGCCACCTAGCTACGGCGGTGCGCTTGTAGACATCATCTTAAACGATGCTGAATTGAAAGCCGAATGGGTTGGCGAAGTGAACGAAATGCGTGATCGCATGCGTAACCTACGCTCACTGTTGGTTGACAAACTGGCTGAAAACGGCGCACAACGCGACTTTAGCTTTGTAAACGACCAAAAAGGCATGTTCTCGTTCTTGTGTATTACCCCTGAACAAGTACAAAAAGTACGTGCAGAACACAGCGTATACTTTGTTGATTCTAGCCGTGTTAACGTTGCTGGAATTAGCCTGAAAAACGTCGATGCACTTGCTAAGGCTTTAGTGTCTGTTTTGTAGGCATAGCTAAAACATCAAAGACAGGCGAGCTAAAGCTCGCCTTTTTCTTTTTAGAACAGCTCCACACTTAACTGCTGGTCTTCTGTATCGTCCTGGGCTGAAAACGATAAGTTTTGCTCAAGTAATCTCGCTGAAATTTCCTGCACCAGCTCGCTTATTTCAACCAAGTCGTTATTCTCAACTTTGCTCTGCAACTCTTTGTCTATCAAGTTCACAAAAAATGCTTCTTGTTCCTCGGTCATGGCAAGTTTGTGAAAACTCTCTCCTATTGCCTCGCACACGGCATCAATAATGCGTACTTTCTCATGCTGAGAATTTAATAACATGGTATGCAGCTTACCCAGCAACGTATGTACATCGGCTTGAGTCGTTAACAATGTATCTTGTTGTTTTAAGGTTTGAACGCGCGTCTCTAAGGCTGGGATGAGCTTCGCTCCCATATCCAAAATCGCGTCGTAAAGCATTTTGTCGTCACCGGCCACGTTTTTTACTAACAAAGATACCGACTCGTCATTGAGCATTAACCGACGTCCAAACCAATAAATTCGGCCTTTGTCTTTCAACAGACTAAACACTTTTACGGTAGTGGGATCGCAAGGGGTTAAATCAGTATCAAAGGTTTCTATTTCGTCATCATCGACATGAAAACACAACGCCGCATGCACACCGTGTAACCTCAAAGACTGTAAAATTCGCTTTGCAATATCACGCTTCGTATTGGCTTTACACGCTGAGGCAATAATTTCCATACCTACACCGTATATGGCAGCTTGGCTTATAGCGGTGGTGGTGGTTTGTTGAATATCAGCTTTGTCACTCCCCATTTGCTCCATTATTTGCAATTGACAGCGCAAACTGTTGAGGTTTTCGACAAATGGGAACACATTGTAGGGTTTGGCATAGTAATACGAAATGCCGTTTTTAAACGCTTCTGCCATGGTATGATCTCTGTTATCTTCCGAAACCACCATCACGATTGGCAAACTATACACCCTATCCTCGGTTTTGGGCTTTACCATGCAAGACGCGGTCATACCCTCAATTTTCCACTCACATATAACGAGGTGGTAGTCGGTATGCGCGTTTAAATGCACGGCTTCTTCAAAATTTTTAACTCGCTGCACTTGGTACTTGTCCTCAAGTGCTATTCGATATACTTCCGCTTGCGAATCATCAGGCTCTACGATTAAAAGATTCATCGCCTTATCTCCTTTTTGGGTAAACATGCGGTATGTCGGCGTGCTCTTGACGTTCCCCTCCCAAAACGCAATAACCCGACAGACCTTACACGCTTGAGTATAGGACAATTTTTAAACAGTGCTTGAGATGTTTTAATTTTGTGAAGTGTGACGGAATTTTGAAGCGATTTTGGCTAAAACAGCTAAGGTGCTCGTTTGGTGTTTTAGCCACTATTAACAAAGAGAACTAAGTGATGTGCTGGTATTATCGCTGGGCAAGTAAGCGGTCTAGCGCATTTGCAAATTGCTGTTTATCTCGTTGAGACATAGGCGCAGGCCCACCGCTCATTTGTACACCACTGCTGCGCATGGTATCCATGAAGTCGCGCATGTTTAGCTTTTGGCGGATATCACTTTTAGTGAACTCCTCGCCACGAGGGCTAATAGCATGGGCTTTTTTATCGATAACATCTGCGGCTAGGGGAATATCAGCCGTTATTACAATGTCATGCTCGTTACAACGCTTCACAATTTCGTTGTCGGCCTCGTCAAAACCTTTGCTTACTTGCAAACATTGAATGTGTTTTGTTGGCGGGACGGGGATCGCATGGTTAGCGACAATTGTCGTGGGCACGCCAGTACGTTCTGACGCGCGAAAAATAATTTGGCGAATCACCTGCGGACAGGCGTCGCCATCAACCCATATGTGCATAGAATAGCTGTCGATAATCTTGTATTGATTACGCTAGCATACCACCATCCACAATTACTGTCGTTCCCGTTGTATAAGATGACGCATCTGACACCAAATACAACACAGTGCCGGCCATCTCCTCTGGTTGCGCAACCCGACCTAGCGGAATTTGCGTCAACGCCATGTTCAACACTTTGTCGTTAGAGGTTAATGCTGATGCAAACTTGGTATCGGTTAACCCGGGTAGTAAAGCATTCACACGAATGTTGTAGCACCCACACTCTTTCGCGAACGACTGCGTCATGCTGATCACCGCTGCTTTAGTGATGGAGTAAATACCTTGTTTGTCTCCGGGTCGAATACCATTAACAGAAGCCGTATTTAAGATCACGCCCCCGCCCTGCGCTTTCATGATCTTGCCTGCTTCAACTGACATAAAAAAGTATCCACGCACGTTAACGTCTACGGTTTTTTCGTATGCACCTAAATCGGTGTCGAGAATATGCCCGTAATACGGGTTAGCGGCAGCGTTATTTACCAAGATATCTAACTTGCCGTATTCTTGTTTAATGAAGTCGAAGGTTTCTGTGATCTGATTCATGTCGCCAACATGACAGGCATGCGCCACCGCTTTACCACCTGCAGCGGTGATTTTTTCCGCCACCGCATTACACCCATCAATTTTTCGGCTCGATACGATCACCGTCGCGCCATATTGAGCCAATAAAGTCGCAATCGCTTCACCAATACCTCGACTTGCCCCAGTTACTAAAGCGACTTTCCCGGTTAAATCAAATAAGTTTTTGTTCATGGTTTTATTTTCCTTATGCCAACATGCCGCCGTCTAACACAACGCTTTGGCCTGTCATAAATCGAGATTCTTCGCTGCATAGCCATGCAATGGCGTAACCGATTTCCTCGGCCTCACCTAAACGGCGCATGGGATTAGCCGCCACAATGGCTTTTTGACCGCGCTCATCGAGTTTAGCCAGTGTATTTTGCACCATTGGTGTATTGATAAAGCTTGGGCAAACAGCATTAATACGAATGTTATATCGCGCATATTCAACGGCTGCTGTTTTCGTTAGCCCCACAACACCGTGCTTCGCCGCACTATAAGCAGACAAAGTAGGCGCTGAGCGCAAACCTGCTACAGAAGCAATATTGATCATCTGGCCGAATCCCTGTTGCAACATCATTGGAAGCGCTTGCTTCATACAAAACCATACACCAGACAAGTTCACGGCGAGGTTTTGCGCAAATGCTTCATCGCTCACTTCATGCATAGGTGCTGGCGTATGATCAATACCGGCATTATTCAATACAACATGAATCGGGCCTTGTTGCGTGGCATGGGCAAACATTGCAGCCACACTGTCTTTTTGGCTTACATCCACTTCACATGCATACGCGTTTCCACCTTGCTCTTGTATTAACGCCACCAGCTCCTGCGCTTGAGAAAGGTGTTTATCTGCAACCCCCACTAGAGCGCCACGCGACGCCAGTATTTTTGCAGAAGCAGCGCCAATCCCCGAAGCGCCTCCTGTGATCAAAACATGTTTTCCTGCTACGTCTGCCACGGGTGTATTACTCATAATTCATGCTCCACTTCAATCACCAACTTGCCAAAGTTTTCACCTTTGAACAGCATCATTAGTGTATCGGGGAATGTATCGAGCCCTTTTACCACATGCTCTTTCGCTTTGAGTTTACCTTCACCGATCCAGGAGGCCATTTCGCGTGCGGCATGGCCGTAATTTTTAATATTGTCGAAGACAACAATACCTTCCATTCTTGCGCGGTTAACCAGCAATGAGAGATAGTTAGACGGCCCTTTTACCGCGCTGGTATTATTGTACTGGCTGATTGCGCCACAAATAACAATGCGCGCTTTGAAGTTAATTTGGGTTAATACCGTATCGAGAATATCTCCACCGACATTATCAAAATAAACGTCGATGCCGCTTGGACAAGCCGCTTTCAACGCTTTTTTCAAATCATCAGCTTTGTAATCTACTGCGGCATCAAAACCCAGCTCGTCAGTTAGGTAATCACATTTTTCTTTACCACCTGCAATACCTACCACGCGGCAACCTTTGATCTTTGCGATCTGCCCAACTACGGTCCCAACAGCACCCGCAGCCCCAGAAACCACAACGGTTTCCCCTGCTTTGGGTAATCCAGTATTCAGCAAGCCAAAATACGCCGTCATACCCGGCATGCCCAATACGCCTAAATAACGGGGCAATGGCGCCAACGACGGGTCGACTTTATGAATACCTGCAGCGTCTACGACAGCATGAGATTGCACGCCAAAACTGCCATAAACATGATCACCCACATTAAAGCCCTCGGCGGTCGACTCAATCACCTCACCCACCGCGCCAGCGCGCATTACATCGCCAAGTTGCACTGGTTCAATATAAGATTTACCGTCATTCATCCAACCTCGCATGGCCGGATCGAGTGAGATAAACTTAACTTTTACTTTTAGCTGATTACCCGTCAACGCCGGAAGCGCTTCCTCAGTAAAGGTCCAATTGTCTTTTGTTGGTTCGCCGAAAGGACGAGACGCCAAGCGCCATTGTTGATTTTTCATAGCGTATCCTTTTTAAAAATAACTCGCTTGAACCTGTTCACAACTAGGCTCTAAGTTTTGCAAAACCGAAATATCGCGTTGTGTTAAGGGAAGCTCCCAATTGATGAAATATTCTGCCGCTGATAATTTCCCTTGATAAAAATCATGGTCGGCTTCCGATACGTCAGGCTTACCTAATGCTTTTTCAGCCACCATGGCTTGTCGTAACCACACCCAGCTAAGCACACAACTTGAGAACACGTTTAAAAAGCAACTCGCGTTAGTGAGTAATGTAGACGCGTTATTGGTACGCAGCGTTGCGGCGGCTTGTTCAATAATGGACGATAACGTGGTGAGGTAGGCTTGAAGTTGCACTGCCAACTTATAACAACGCGGTGACGTGGCGTTTTGAATATCGTTCGCTATACGCTGATGGAGTGTTTTTAACCCTGCTCCGTCATGTTGCCATAGCTTTCTCGCTAATAAGTCCAGCGCTTGAATGCCGTTGGTCCCTTCGTGAATAGGGTTCAAACGGTTGTCTCGCCAGCACTGCTCCACCGGGTACTCTCGTGTATAACCTGCGCCACCTAATACCTGAATAGCTAAGTCGTTAGCTTTGGGACCGAATTCAGACGGCCACGCTTTAAATACTGGGGTTAATAAGTCCAGTAGTTGTTCAATACTGCTACGTATATCGTTGTCAGTAGTGGTGTGCATTTCATCAACGAGATACGTGCCCATTAAACACAGGGCCATCCCCCCTTCGGTGTAGGCTTTTTGCGCGAGTAGCATGCGTTTCACATCACCGTGTTGAATAATCGGAGCTGGCTTATCGGTTGGTAACAAATTGGGCGCTGCACGACCTTGAGTGCGCTCTTTTGCATACTCAAGAGAATATCGATAACCTCGGTAACCTATCATAGCCGCGCCATAGCCTACGCCAATTCTGGCTTCGTTCATCATCATAAACATGTAGCGAAGGCCTTGGTGGGGTTCACCGACCAGATACCCATGACAATCGCCGTTTTCACCAAAGGTTAATGCGGTCGATGTTGTACCTCGATAGCCCATTTTGTGAATAAGGCCTGCGAGTGTCACGTCATTGCGTTGCTCAGGCTGACCCGCCGCGTTTAAGCGGAACTTGGGGACCACGAACAAAGAAATGCCTTTAACACCAGCAGGGCCACCCGGAATTTTCGCTAAAACCAAATGAACAATGTTACTGCTTAACTCATGCTCACCACCTGAAATGTAGATTTTGCTACCTTTAATTAAATAGTGGCCATGCTCTGTAGGCTGCGCCGAGGTAGTAATATCTGTTAACGACGACCCTGCATGAGGTTCAGTTAACGCCATAGTGCCCGTAAATTCACCGGTTAACATGCGCGGTAAGAACTGTGCACGTATAGACTCGTTGGCAAAATGCCGGATCACTCTTGCCGCTGCACCTGTAAGAAACGGGTAAGCCGCAGTTGATGGGTTAGCACTCAAAAAATAGCCCGAAGCTGCTTTCACGATGGTTTCAGGTAACTGCATACCGCCATCTTCAAAATCAAATCGAGCAGCAATAAAACCGGCATCACGATAGGCATCAAACGCCACTTTCACATCGTCAATCATCGACACCTTTGTACCGTCGAAAGTTGGCTCATTCTTATCGGCTTTGTCGTTGTGCGGCAGATATAACTCTTCTGCTATTTTTTCAGCAATATCGAGTGTTGCGTTAAAAGTATCAACTGAGTGCTCTTCATACCGCGGGGTATGACACAGTGCGGCAACATCTAGTACTTCATACAACTGAAAATCCAGCTCTCGCCGTGGAATTAATTGGTCAGCCATTTGTTAATCTCATGTAACAGAATAAAGCTATTGTGGCATACTTGCCCTCATGGCAAGATTGTCTTTTACGACACAATTATGGTGAATTACGCCATCTATCATTCATATCAATAGAGACAAGCCACACTCGGTAATAAAACTTATGAATAAACCAACTCGTGTAACCATCGTGGGCTTTGACCATGCTTTATCATCTGCAATATGTGGTGCAATGGACTTATTTGCGTTAGCGGGGATCAGCTGGCAACGGATACACCGCCAACCTCTGGTACCTAAATTTAAAGTTCAAGTGGCAAGTATGCATGGCGCGCCTTTCACTTGTACTAACCAGTTGAGCATTCAACCGCATTTGTCTATTAATGAGGTAGAAAACACCGACCTATTACTTATACCTACTATTGGTGGGAGTATCGAACGCGTACTTGCCGACAATGGGCCACTCTTGATGCACATTCGTCGTTTAGTGAAACTTGGCGCCACAGTTGCGAGTAACTGTACAGGCGCATTTTTATTAGCCGAAGCGGGTATTCTCAATAATAAAGTTGCCACGACACATTGGGGCTATGCAGAGCAGTTTCGACAACGTTACCCCTTGATTAATCTCCAAGTTGATAATATTTTCACAATGCAAGATAAGGTATTTTGTGCCGGCGGAGGCTTAGCGTGGACAACGCTTTCACAAGCCTTGATTGAACAGTTTTGCGGTAAGCAGGTAGCCAATGAACTTGCGCAAAGTCATGTGTTAAATATTCATCAATATCAACACCCTCTTTTTATTAGTCACCATTTAAGAACCAATCATCAGGACCAATCAATAAGAGCAATACAAAGCTACATCGACAATCATTTCAGTACGCCAATAACGATTGAGTTACTCGCTGATAAAGCGGCAATGACTCCGCGCACTTTCTTACGCCGATTTAAACAAGCCAGTGGACATTCTCCATCGCAATACATACAGCTAGTACGCATAGAACAGGCGCAAAAGTTATTGGAGACCCAAAATTGGGCCGTTGATAAAATAGTACAACAGGTGGGCTACGACGACACTAGCTCATTTTCTCGCTTATTCAAGCGCCATACTGGTTTATCACCTTCCCAGTACCGCGCTAAATATAGCCCTACACAATAACGGATATGGCACTAAGCAGCATGCGCGGGTTCGTCTTGTTGTCGCCAAAGTGCGCAAAGCCTCTGGTGTAACTTTTTACAAGCACTCACGTAGCGACTATCACGCTGATAAAAAACTTGTTCGATTATTTCGCCCGCTTCATCCACCAAAAAGCTCGCTAAACGACACTTCCGATAAGGAATGAAACACTCGTGCAAGCGCACTTGTTGCCCTTCTGGCAGTGCCATAATTAATCGATAAAAACACCAAGGCAGCTTCATTGTCGTCGCGCGTGGATCTTGAGATTGCAGCAAAGTGACTCGCTGAAACGCATCTTCAGTACCAACCATCGTCTGTAGACCGGTTTTACTGATCACATTGTCGAGTTGTTTAATACCTGTTTTCATGATGTCGCCCCAATTACTGTATAAATAAACAGTATAATAAAAAAGCGCATTTGGCAAACAATTTGAGCAAAAAAAAACCGATCTCTATGACCGGTTTTTTCAATCTTGCTGTTAACTGGTTTTATTCAGTGGCATCGTCAATAAATGCCCATAGGTCGGCATAACCTTCTATACGCATCCAAGTTGGTGTGCCTGCACCGTGTCCCGCTCGTGTTTCAACGCGAAGTAGTACTGGCTTGTCACAACCTTGGTCGTGTTGTAAAGCTGCGGCAAATTTATAGCTGTGCCAAGGTACAACGCGATCATCGTGATCACCTGTGGTCACAAGCGTTGCTGGATAGCAGGTTCCTGGCTTAGTGTTATGAACTGGTGAATAAGCCAGCAAGGCGGCAAATTCACCTGGGTTTTCACTCAAACCATAATCCGACGACCACCCTCGCGCATTTGCACTTGCCGTGTGGTAACGCATCATATCCAATACCCCAACTGCCGGCAGTGCTGCGGCAAATAAATCAGGGCGTTGCGTAAGAGTTGCACCAACTAACAAACCGCCGTTGCTACCACCTTGGATAGCGAGTTTTTCTGGGCGAGTATACTTGTGAGCAATCAGGTACTCTGCGGCAGCAATAAAATCGTCAAACACGTTTTGCTTTTGTAACTTAGTACCAGCTACGTGCCATTCTTGGCCATACTCGCCACCGCCACGTAAGTTCGGGATTGCTAATACGTGGCCTTTTTCAATCCATGCCATACGCGTTACAGAATATCCCGGAGTGAGTGACACATTAAAACCACCGTAACCGTACAACAATGTTTTGTTGTTGCCGTCTAACTTGATGTCTTTTTTGTGTACTAAGAACATGGGGATTTTAGTGCCGTCTTTACTCGGATAAAACACTTGTTCCGTGACGAACTGTGAAAAATCTACTGGCACGTCAACAGATTGATACAGTTCACTTTCACCAGTCTTTAAGTCGTACTTATATAAAGTGCCAGGGTTGGTGAAACTACTAATACGGTAGAAAGTCACCGGGCTGTCTTCGTCACCATAAAAACCACTAATTGTGCCTATTTCATCAATTGGCAAAGTGCTTTCATGCTTGCCATCTAAGCCGTGGATTTCAATCACTGACTGAACATCTTTAAGGTACTGAAGGAACAACTTACCACCCAATAAGCTTACGCCATCAAGGGTTTCGGCGCGCGCTGCAACCACTTCTGTTACTTTATTGGAGGCCAGGTCAAAGCTAATTAATTTACCGGTAGCGGCATTTTCTGTACTGGTGAAATACAGGGTGTCATCAACTTGGTCTACATACCCATAGTTTCCGTCCCAGTCAGCAAAAACAGGTTGTAACTCGGCGTTATCATCAAGCGACAAACGGTAAATCGCATTCGCTTCATAACCGTGGAACACAGAAATAAGAATGTCTTTGCCATCATTAATAACAACCGGATACGGATTCCATTCTGGCTTGTCGACAAACCCAAAAATACGTTTGTCTTGCGTTTGATCGTCACCTAATTTATGGAAATAAATTGCCACGGGTTGGCTGTCATCCCACTCACCCGCTTCGTTTTTCGGATAACGGCTGTAAAAGAAGCCCGTTTCATCAGGCAACCAAGAGACTCCCGTGAATTTAACACCGGCTAGCGTATCGGTAAGGTCAGATTTGTCGCTAACGTTGCGAACATGAATGGTATTCCAGTCACTGCCGCCATCAGATTTTTGATAAGCGATCAAATTCGCTTTGGGGCTAACTTCATACCCTGCCAACGACACCGTTCCGTCTTCACTAAAGGTATTCGGGTCGATCAGTACTTCCGCCTCTCCCTCTAGCGAGGTTTTTGTATAAAGTACGTATTGGTTTTGAAGCCCGTTGTTATGAGAATAGAAATAGCGCCCTTCAATATAATACGGCACCGAGTATTTTTCGTAGTCCCACAACTCAGTAATTCTGTTTTTGTAAGCCTCGCGAGTAGGTAACTTTTCAAGATAAGGGCGAGACAAGGTATTTTGCTCAGCAACCCAATCTTTAACCTCTTGATTGTCCATATCTTCTAGCCAACGATAAGGGTCGGCCACGTCGGTTCCATGGTAGTTGTCGAATTGCTCTACCGTTTTCGTCATTGGATAACTCATTTGTGCTGCCACTTCTGCGGCGGGTGCATCATCTTGAGCCGGTTTAGAACACCCGGTTACCGCGAGTGCGGTAACCAGTAGGCTCATTGCTTGTATCGATTTATTCATATTTTGTCGCTATTGTCGTTGTTATGATTGTGCGTCTGTTGTGAGAGTCACAGCAGGTTTAGCGGGTTTTCGGAAAAGCCCCTTAATGTCATCTAAAATCATGTACATGGCGGGTACAAGTAGCAAGGTAATAACGGTGGCAAACAAAATGCCAAACGCTAAAGAAATTGCCATTGGGATCACCACTTGAGCCTGCAAACTGCGTTCAAAAACAATTGGCATCAAGCCCATAAAGGTTGTTAGTGAAGTAAGTACTATAGCGCGGAAACGCTGTGTACCAGCATTGACCGCCGCATCAATAATACGATGCCCCTCTTCTCTAGCGCGGTTAACAAAGTCAACCATGATCAGACTATCGTTAACCACAACGCCTGACAAGGCTATGATGCCGCAAATCGATAGTACACTTACCGCATGCCCTAATACCAAATGGCCTACAATCGCGCCAACGATACCAAATGGGATCACAAACATAATCAATATAGGCTGGCTGTAAGAGCGCAGAGGTACGGCTAAAAGCGCATAAATAGAGAACAAAGCAAATAACAAGCCCATCGCAAGCGACAACAATGCATCTTGCTGTTCTTTAGAGTTCCCTTGCAAGGCGAAATGCACGTTCGGGTAGCGTTCTAATAAATCAGGAATTACCGACGTAATTATATTCATCGTAAGCTTACCTGGTTCTACGTTGTCTTTATCCACTTTTGCAGTGATCGTCACCGAGCGACTGCCATCCACGCGGATAATTGAGTCAAACCCTTTACCAAGTTTCAACTCGCCCACTTCTTCAAAAGGTACGTCATCACCGCTAGGGGTACGAACACGCATATTTTCAAGGTGGCCCACAGAAGAACGCTGCTCTTTGGGGTAACGAACCATGACTTTTACTTCTTCGTCATCACGCTGAACTCGTTGTACTTCAGCGCCGTAAAAGCCGTACCGCACTTGCTGACCAAGATCTTGCAAAGTAATCCCCAGAGCTTCTGCTTGAGGTTTTAACGCTAACTGAATTTCATCACTGCCGCCGGCAAACGTGTCATTAATGTCATAAACACCTTCATACGTGCTGAGCTTTTCTTTGATCTCAGTAGCAATAGCTTTTAACTCGTTAATATCGTGTGAGCTAAACTCAAAACTCAGATCTGCACCACTTCCGAAACCACCGGGCGCACCAATCTCTAGTGTTTTTACACCTGCAATTTCTGGCATTTCATCACGCCATGCCTGGTGAATTTGCACGTCGGTTAAATCGCGTGCTTCGGCTTTGGTTAATTCAACAAAGACTTGTCCACCCGTACCGCCGTTGTCAAAGGCAATAACGTGTTTTACCACACCTACTCCGCTTTCACTCTCCTGCTTTTTCTCCATTCGCTCCAAGCTGTCTAATAAGGTCTGAATTGCTTGGTCTCGTTGTGCAATAGAAGAACCCGGCTGTAATTCAACCGTTGCATTCATAAAGTCATTTGGAATAGTTGGAAAGAAAACAAAGCGCACAAAACCGCCACTGAACAAGCCTATGGTCAATATCAACATACCGATAAACGCACTCAGCGTGGTGTATCTATGCTTAATACACTTGCGTAACGCTGGGTCATAATAATTAGCGATAAAGGATTTAATCCCTTCACTAAAGTAATCGCGGAATCGTTGTAACGCATTGGCTTTAGAGGGGTCGTAGGGCTTCATGCTCATATGTGCTAAATGGGCAGGAAGGATGAGTTTCGATTCGATCAGAGAAAACACCAAGCAGACAATGACCACCATGCCGATGGTTTTCCATATCACGCCGAATGGGCCTGACACCATTAACATGGGAGAAAATGCAGCGATGGTTGTCAAAACCCCAAAGGTAGCGGGCATTGCTACCTTCTTCACACCGGCAATGACGTTCTCGGTACTGTGCCCTTTTTTGTCTATCTCGGAATAAGCAGATTCGCCCATGATGATAGCGTCATCCACCACAATTCCCAACACGAGAATAAAGGCAAACAAACTTAACATGTTGATAGTCACGCCAATGCCATCGGCTGGTAACACCAAAAGCGTGCCAAGGAAACACACTGGTAACCCAACAATAACCCAAAACGCGAGCTTAATTTTCAAGAACAATGACAATACCAAGAAAACTAGCAAGGCTCCCCAAAACATGTTTTCCAACATCATGTTCAAACGGTCATTGAGGTAAAATGAACTGTCGCCCCACGTGTCAGCTTGAATGTTATCTGGGAAATCTTTACCCGCTTTGACCAAGAAAGCGTTAACAGACTTTGATATTTCCAATGCATTTTGATCACCCACTGCGCGTACCCGAATACTCACTGAAGGTTTGCCGTCAAAAGTCGCAAATGGATTGTCTTCAACAAAACCGTCGTCAATCAACGCAATGTCACCGAGTAGCAAACGCGTACCATCTTCACGCGTTAGTAACACCACTTGCGCAAACTCCCAGCCGGTGTAAGCCTGCCCTTTCGTGCGCAATAAAATATCGCCGTTATCGCTTTTAATAGAACCGCCCGGTAAATCGATAGAAGAACGACGTACTGCGTTTACTACATCTGAAAAGGTAAGGTCGTATTTCTGCAATACATATTCGGATACTTCGACTGATATTTCGTAATTGCGATCGCCCACCACTTGCACGCTGGAAATCCCAGACAAATTCGCAATGTCGTCGCGCAAACCTTTGGCAAACTCTTTTAATTCACGTTCAGACGCATCGCCATACACACTGACCCACAACACGTCTTGCTGAAACTTTTGTCGATAAACTACGGGTTTTTCGGTGTTACCGGGGAAGCTTGGAATAGCATCAACCTGCACTTTCACTTCATCTAGCAGGTTTTGGATATCGTAATCCTCCTCTGCTTCTATGGTCACGGTTCCCATCCCTTCAGAAGCCCGAGAAGTGATTTGTTTTATCCCTTCTAGATCTTTAATTGCCTCTTCCACTTTGAGAATAACGCCCTGCTCAACCTCTTGAGGCGCCGCTCCAAGATAAGGAACCCGAACGCTGATGTAATTGACTTCGATATTGGGAAACACTTGTTTTTGAATGGAGAGTGCTCCCCAAATACCGCCCACAATCAAAATCCACATAAACAAGTTTGCCGCGACATTATTGCGAGCAAACCAAGCAATCATGCCTGTTTGTGTATCAATAGGTCTCATTATTCTGTCTCGGCTTGTTCGTTAGAAGCTAATGCGGGCTTTTCGCTTTTCGGAGTTTCGCCCAACAGTCGCACCTTCATGCCATCAAAAGGATTCGGCACGGCACTGACCACCACTTTGTCAGTGGGTTTAATTCCGCTTCCAATGTATACATTGTCAACCTCTGAACGCACCACATTCACAGGGCGGATAGCCAGTTCGTTGTCTGGTGTGACAACGAGTACAGAGTTATCTAAGCGCAGTAAGTTGCGCGGTAACACCAATAATGATTCAGACTGGGTACCGCTGATCTCGGCTTGCACAAACTGGCCAAAACGGAGAATAGGGCCATTGGCGTCACCGTTGCGCTGATAAGGGTCATCAATTTCTGCCACAGCGTAAATTAAACGGTTAGACGCATTGAGTACCCCTTCAGTGCGTACCAGCTTTCCATACCAGGTTTGCGGCTTGCCGCCAACGCGAGCCGACACGGCTACGCGGTTACCTGAAGCCACGCCTTTATTAAGGTCAATGAAAGATAAATCGTTGTCGGTTAACGGCAAACGCACTTCAGCCACTTGTGTAGAATACACTTCACCAATTGTGCTTCCTACACTGATGTATTGACCTAAATCGATATCTCGAGAAACCACAATGCCGTTGTATGGGGCGCGAATTTCAGTGCGTTTTAAATTGCGTTTTGCTCTAGCGAGTTTCGCTTGGGCTGCTTTAACATTAGCTTGTTCTTTCGCTAACTGGGGCTTGCGTAAACCCAGTTCAGGGGGAACCACAGACTTCACCGAACGCCATTCATTTTCAGCCACCTTACCGCGTGCAATTTCTTCTTGCAGCGCAGCTTCCGCTTGGGCTAATTCAGCTTCGGCGAGCATGACATCAGTTTGATAATCGTCTTGCTCTAGGGTAACCAGTACGTCGCCCTGCTTGAACATGCCGCCTTCTTCGAAAATGGGTGCCACGGCAACAACCGTTCCGCCCACCTGAGCCGAAATCACGGTTTGATGTTTAGGCAACACATTACCTTGTGATTGCACGGTAAATTCAACGTCTTCTAATGACATAGGTTTTGCATCAACCAAAAATGCCTTTTCTTCGATAGGCTTTCTCTCTGGTGGTTTTTTCGACATTATCATAATGCCGGCAGCGACAATACAGGCAACCAATATAATGAGTGGTGCCATTGACTTGATCAAACTAGAGTTCTTCATTCCCGTCCCTCTGAGAGCGTGGTGGTTTGCAGCAACATTGCGAAGCGGCAAAAATTTATTTTTGTTATTGCTGTTAAGTCTATCCAGTTTTACGGAGTACCGCTTGTGATAGATTGTTAAATTTTATTACTGAATGTAACAGTCTTATAAGCCACGTCTTATCAGCTTGTTTTTTCGACGATAAAGTCACACATTTTCACCTTATCCGACTTGTCTTGGTCGTTTTTTGGGCGTAACGTATTTTTATTGACCCGACGTCATGTTGTTTTTCTTTCCCGCGGTTTGCTTTAAGGGAACCATAACACTCGTTTTATCGGGACGAATTCATATCAAAATATCACTGCCTCAATGACCAGGAGCTGACGATGAGTCTAAAAAAGCAATATCTAAAATCTAAACCCGTATGCAAAGTCACGTTCAAGTTAAGTGCTGAAGAAGCAAAAAGTGCAGAGTCAGCCAAATTAATTGGTGACTTTAATGATTGGAGTGTAGACGTAGAGCCTATGAAAAAGCTTAAAAATGGCGATTTCACTCAAACTATCGCACTTGAAAAAGATAAGGCTTATGAATTCCGCTATTTACTCGACGATGAAGCATGGGAAAATGACTGGAGTGCAGACAGCTATGTCCCCTCTCCTGTGAGTATGGAAGATAATTCAGTCGTTGCGGTATAGAAAGCAGCCTTTGCGACAACGCACAAAAAAGCCCTGAAAATAGTCAGGGCTTTTTAGTCTTTATAGCAATAGTGTTATTGCAGTGCCGCTTCTAGCTCAGGCAACACATCAAACAAATCGCCCACCAAGCCATAATCAGCCACTTGGAAAATTGGCGCTTCTTCGTCTTTGTTAATTGCTACGATAACCTTAGAGTCTTTCATACCGGCTAAATGTTGAATAGCACCGGAAATCCCCACCGCAATATACAATTGAGGCGCAACAATTTTACCAGTTTGACCAACCTGCATATCATTGGGCACAAAGCCAGCGTCAACCGCAGCACGAGATGCACCAATTGCAGCACCTAATTTGTCGGCAATACCTTCCAACAAACTGAAGTTCTCACCGTTTTGCATACCGCGACCTCCTGAAATGATCACGTCTGCGGCAGTGAGCTCTGGACGCTCAGACTCAGTCAACTGAGCAGAAACAAACGATGACGTTTCAGATGCAATCGCATCTGCCACTGTAACGACATCAGCACTCCCGCCTACTGGCGCTGCATCAAACGCCGCTGCACGTACAGTAATAACTTTGACTGTATCGTCAGACTGCACCGTGGCGATAGCGTTACCAGCATAAATAGGGCGAACAAAGGTGTTTTCGTTTTCTACATCGATAATGTCAGAAATTTGTGCCACGTCTAGCAAGGCTGCAACGCGCGGCATAAAGTTTTTACCTGTAGTGGTAGCAGCGGCTAGCACATGGGTTTTTCCTGCAGCTTGCGCCACCACTAACTCTGCGATGTTTTCCGCTAGTTGATGCTCATACGATTCGTTGTTAGCCAATAGTACTTGGCTCACGCCTTCAATTTCCGCTGCGGCTTGGGCAACCGACTCACAGCCGAAACCCGCCACTAAAACGGTAATGTCAGATGCCATTTTTTTGGCCGCTGAAACCAACTTAAGAGTTTCAGGCTTCAACTGCGTACTGTCATGCTCCGCGTAAATTAACACACTCATGAAATCACCTTCGCTTCGTTTTTAAGTTTAGCTACCAACTCGGCAACATCTGCTACCTTCACCCCACCTTGACGTTCAGCGGGTGGCGTTACTTTTACGACCTTCACCTTAGACACTAAATCGACACCAAAATCAGCGGCGGCTTTTACCGCTAACGGCTTGCGCTTCGCTTTCATAATATTAGGCAAAGAAGCATAACGAGGCTCATTTAAACGCAAATCTGTGGTAACCACTGCTGGTAACGTCAAACTCACGGTTTGCAAACCGCCATCTATTTCGCGTGTTACTGCCACTTTACCGTCGGCAATTGCAACTTCAGAAGCAAAGGTACCTTGTGGCATTCCGGTGAGTGCAGCGAGCATCTGGCCAGTTTGGTTGTTGTCTGAATCAATAGACTGTTTCCCCAAAATGACTAATTCAGGTTGCTCTTCTTCGACAACTTTACTAAGCAATTTTGCGATTTGCAGTGATTCTAAGCCAGTGTCATGTTCAATATGAATGCCACGATCAGCGCCGAGCGCCAGCGCCGTACGAATTTGTTCCTGACACGCCTTTTCACCAATAGAAACGACCACGATTTCCGAAGCCACACCCTTTTCTTTTAAGCGAACCGCTTCTTCTACTGCAATCTCACAGAATGGATTAATTGCCATTTTGGCATTGGTGAGATCAACACCCGATTCGTCAGGTTTTACGCGCACTTTTACGTTGTAATCAATTGCGCGTTTTACCGGTACGAGTATTTTCATAATTACCTCAATAACTCAATCACGAGCCAGTTATTACTCATCAATTAGTCTGCGACACATTAGTTATTGCACTATATTTAACAAAACCGCAATAATTCAAACACTTGTTTGAACCCTATACAACAAAGCCCGACAGACTATCCTTAAAAAACAATTATAGTGTGTTAATTGCGGAAAATACCCAAAAAACACGGCTAAAAGGCGACACTTTACGTTTACGTCAACAGCTCGACTCTACTTACTGTTGACGTAAACGTCAACCTGAATTACCTTTAGCTGCGACATATAATTTACATCTTATTGACAAGTATTAGTAATTTGTTTCTTCAATAGTTTTCCATAAAACAACTCAATAAGGAGCCGACCGTGGAAAGAGAATCGATGGAGTTTGACGTAGTCATCGTAGGTGCTGGACCGGCAGGATTATCGACCGCATGTCGCCTTGCTCAACTCGCGCAGGAGGCACAGCAAGAACTCATGATTTGCGTGGTTGAAAAAGGCTCCGAAGTGGGTGCGCATATATTGTCTGGTGCCGTTTTCGAAACCCGCGCACTTGACGAATTATTCCCCGATTGGAAAGACAGAAATGCACCATTGAACACCCCTGTTATTGGCGACGATATTTATTTTTTAAAAGACGATGTGGCGGGTACAAAAATTCCCGGTTATGCCACGCCAAAAACCATGCACAACGAAGGTAACTACATCGCCTCAATGGGCAACATGTGTCGCTGGTTAGCCGAGCAAGCGGAGCAACTCGGCGTAGAAATTTTCCCTGGCTTTGCCGCTGCAGACATTATTTATAACGAAGACGGCGACGTAGAGGGTGTGATCACCGGAGACATGGGCGTAGGTGCAAACGGTGAAGAAAAAGACGGTTTTATGCCGGGTATGGAATTAAAAGCAAAATACACAGTATTTGCCGAAGGATGCAGAGGACATTTGGGGAAACAACTCATTACCAAGTACTCACTCGATAAAACGGCTACGCCCCAACACTATGCAATTGGTTTTAAAGAAATTTGGGATATCCCTGCAGAACAACATCAAGAAGGCTTGGTGGTACATAGCGCTGGGTGGCCGCTTAACGAATCAAGTGGTGGCGGTTATTTATACCACGCTGAAAACAATCAGGTTTACGTGGGACTGATCGTCGATTTAAATTATGAAAACCCCAATTTAAGCCCTTTCGATGAATTTCAGCGCTTAAAACACCACCCCGTTTATAAACAATATTTAGAAAATGGAAAACGCGTAGCGTATGGCGCTCGTGCCATTGCCAAAGGTGGGTTTAATTCACTACCTAAAATGACTTTTCCCGGCGGTTTATTAGTAGGTTGTGAAGCGGGAACGTTAAATTTTGCCAAAATTAAAGGCAATCACGGGGCAATGAAATCAGGCATGCTGGCTGCCGAAAGTATTTTTGAAGCGCTTTCACAAGCAACCCAGCAAACGAAAGATTTAACTGCATTTACCGAGAATTTTAAAGCTTCGTGGCTGTACGACGAATTATATCGGTCACGTAACTTTGGGCCAGCATTGCATAAATTTGGTACATTTTTAGGTGGTGCCTTTAATACATTTGATCAAAATTTATGCAAAGGCAAACTCCCTATTACGTTAAAAGATGAAAGCCTTGATTACGACCAATTAATGCATATTTCTAAAGCGCGGCAAATAAACTACCCTAAACCTGATGGAAAATTGAGCTTTGATAAACTGTCATCAGTTTTTTTATCAAATACGAATCATGAAGAAGATCAACCTTGTCATTTAAAATTAAAAGACAATAACATTCCAATTACGGTCAACCTCGATATGTTTGATGAACCGGCCCAGCGCTATTGCCCTGCGGGAGTGTATGAAATAATTGCCGATGACAATAATCAACCTCAATTACAAATTAACGCACAAAACTGTATTCACTGTAAAACATGTGACATTAAAGACCCATCGCAAAATATTACATGGGACGTACCTGAGGGAGCAGGCGGGCCCAATTACCCAAATATGTAATCATTTACGATTAATTTAATTATAAAGCGGTTGAACTCCGCTTTTTTTTTACACTTTTATTAACTATTATATGTGGGAACTAATTGAAGTTTAATTTTACAAGGCGAATTAATGAGCGAATTCTTAGATATTTTCACTCATGGAAGAAGACTACAAGGTGCAGTAAAGGAATTATCTGTAGAAGAACTTGAAACCGTTGCAGATAAATTAGCAACGATTATAGAAAGAAGAAAAGAGCAAATATTACTAGACCAAAAACAAGCGGAAGAAAAAAAACTGAAGCTTGAAGCCATTAAAAAACAAATGGAAGAAGCGGGTTTAGACATTAGCGATTTACAAGAAGTAAGTGCTGAAAAACCAAAACGTAAAACAGGGCAAAAACGCCCAGTAAAATACAAAATCACCGTTGATGGTGAAGAGCACGCTTGGACCGGTATAGGCCGTATGCCTCGGGTCTTCAAAGATGTAGTAGATAGCGGAAAGTCACTAGAACAATACGCTATTTAATTTAAGAGCCTGGTTAAAACCGGGCTTTTTTCTTTTACTTGCCAAAAACAATGAATCACGAATTACATTTTCAAACATTCCTTCACGATGAAAAGTCCCCTTGGGTTGTATTAATTCACGGACTTTTTGGAAACTTAGATAACCTCGCGGCACTTCGGCGGCATCTCGAAAGCCAATTTAATGTGTTGGCTATCGACCTCCCCAATCACGGATTATCAAAATGGGTATCGTCTTTTTCGCTGCAAGATTGTGTTGAAAAAACCGATGCGTTATTAGCCCAACTACATATTGAAAGCGCATTTTTTGTCGGCCACTCTCTTGGCGGTAAAGTGGCTATGATGATGGCATTACAATTTCCGCACCGCGTAAAAAAACTGATTGTCGCTGATATCGCTCCTGTGAGTTACCCGCCTCATCATCAAGCTGTTTTCAAAGGTTTAAGCAATACTGATTTACATCAAGTTAAGTCTCGCTCAGATGCGGATAATCAATTACGTCAATTTGTAGAAGAACCTGGAACAAGGCAGTTTTTATTAAAAAGCTTGTATCAGGATGAACAAAAACAATGGCACTGGCGATTTAATTTTAAAGGTCTTGAACAAGACTACCACGCCATTGGAAATTGGCCGGAAATAAATACCCAATATCACGGTGATACGTTATTTATTAAAGGCGGTAAGTCCAACTACATTATGCCTGAGTATAAAGAAGCAATAACAAAGTACTTCCCCAACGCAAAAGCACACGTTGTGGAAGGCACAGGGCATTGGCTACACGCGGAAAAAGCGCCAGTGTTTAATAAAATTGTAGAACGCGCGCTAACAAAACCTTAATGAGAATTATTATTAAGAAAATAGGCCCAATCGCATAGTCCGACACGACCACTCTGTGATATAGTGCTCGGCGCTTTTAGTAGAGGTACACCATGCTGGCTGAAAACTATGAACAGATAGAAGCGATCGTATTCAATATAGCCATGATTGGGCTGTTTTGTTTGATGGGCTATGCCGTGCATGATGTGCTGAGTAAAAATAATGTCCCCAAAATGGGCAGGTTTGTTGCCTATGGCGTACTGTTTTTAGGCGCCGCAGGTTTTATTGCGAAAGGAATAATTCAGTTATTCTGGCAAAGCAATGGTATTGGTTAAAGATTTAAAATAGAGGTTATATATGGCAAGTGTTGGCCTTTTCTTCGGTAGCGACACTGGTAACACTGAACATGTTGCCAAAATGATTCAAAAAGAATTGGGTAAAAACCTGATTGCGGTGCACGACATTGCCAAGAGCAGTAAAGAAGACATCGCGGCTTTTGATCTACTTATTTTTGGTATTCCTACTTGGTATTACGGTGAAGCGCAGTGCGACTGGGATGACTTTTTCCCCGAGCTAGAAGACATCGATTTTACAGACAAGTTAGTCGCCATTTTCGGTTGTGGTGACCAAGAAGACTATGCAGAATATTTTCTTGATGCGATGGGTATGGTGCGCGACATCGTTGAAGCCCGCGGCGCAATTCTGGTTGGCCAGTGGTCAACAGAAGGTTACGACTTCGAAGCTTCAAAAGGCATGGCAGACGACAACCATTTTGTCGGTCTTGGTATTGATGAAGATCGTCAGCCAGAACTCACTGACAGCCGAGTTAAGGCATGGTGTGCACAGTTAAATGAAGAGCTTTGCCTCGCAGAACTAGCTTAAGCCTCGTTAACACTTACTTGAAAAGCAGCATTACGCTGCTTTTTTTAATCTCATGCCCTCTTTTATCCACTTATATTTATAAACGCTTTTGGTTCAATAGCCTCAGCTCTATTTTTTGCAACATTTTTAACCAAATAGTGATAGTATCCCTGTCGAAACAATTATAAAAATACCATGTTGAACGAAGGTAGGCAGATGCCAATCTCTAAATACGATATTAATAAAAATACTGGGGAGCCGACATCACTGTTTTCAAGAGAGAAACCTCGAGTACTTATCGTTGATGACTCTGAAATTAGTGTGTCTTTTTTGTCAGAACTATTAAAAGAGCAATACACCATTGATACGGCTAATAATGTGAAAGATGCACTAACGCTGTGCTTGTCTTTCGCGCCAGATTTGGTGCTTGTTGATTACCAATTAAACGATGCATCAGGTGTAGAAGTTTGCCGTCAAATAAAGCAGTCTCACTATACTGAAAATACATCGGTGATCATGATCTCTGGCGAAAATGATTTAGAGTCAGAGCGACTATGTTGGGAAGCGGGGTGTGTCGACTACATCAACAAGCCCTTCATAAAAGAGTCATTGCTCCATCGCGTCGCAGCGCATACTAAGCTCAAACAAATGACCGACAAACTGCGTCAGTTATCAATGATCGACAACGTGACCAACGTGTTTAATCGTCATTATTTAGAGCAGTACATGTACCAAAATTCGGTACGCTCAGAAACAAACGCTGTGTCTCTTTTCTTTATCGACATCGATTACTTTAAACGATACAACGACCACTACGGCCATTTAGCCGGCGATATTTGCCTTAAAGAAGTGGCGAAAGCAATAGAAAAGAACCTCAAGCGTCCCAGTGATTTTGTGGCTAGATATGGTGGTGAAGAGTTTGCAATTATCCTACCGTCTACCGTGTATGAAGGCGCGACTATGCTGGCGGACAATATTATTAACTCAGTATGGGAAGCTGACCTCCCCCATGCGGCTTCTCCGCTCGGGAAAATAACTGTTTCGGTAGGTGGCGTGACCTACGATGAACCATTATTGAATTGGAAAGAAATGTTGCTCAAAGCCGATGAGTTGTTGTACAAGGCCAAAGAGTCAGGCAGAAACCAAATTCAATTTGAACACGTTAAAGCATGACAAGAGGCGCTAATGTTAGCGCCTTTTTCTTTGGTCGTTAACTCAGTTTAAAACGTCTAACTGCGTTTCTCAGGCTTTCCATCCCACTGTCGAGTTGCAGTGTTGACTCGTTCGCTTTACGTGTACTCTCTGCGCTGGCCTCAGCTAAATCAACAATGCGCTGTAAGCTTGCTGCTACGTCGGATAACAAATCGTCTTGCTGCCCCGAGTCGGTCACAATTTGGCCGTTGATTTCTGTGATTTGACCAATGATTTGCGTGATATTAGTGACTTCTTCAGTGACTTTTTCGGTAATTTCAACACCCGATTTAGCTTGCTCATGACCAACATTTATTGCCTTCACCGCTTGCACTGCATCTTTTTGCAAGTTGGCAATCATATTTTCAATTTCTTCCGTTGAGTCGTGAGTACGATTAGCCAAAGTTCTTACCTCATCTGCCACCACAGCAAACCCACGCCCCTGCTCTCCTGCTCGCGCAGCCTCAATGGCCGCATTAAGTGCGAGTAGGTTTGTTTGTTCGGCAATCGTTTTAATCACATCCAAAATACTGCCAATGTTGCGGCTGTTCTGGTCAAGCCGCCCGATAATATCGGCTGATTGTTCAGCTTGTTTCGCTTGTTGATTAACTTGCTCTCTGTTTTTCTCAACTAACTGCGCGACGTGTTGGCTCTGCTCTGATACACGGTGTAACGCTTCCATCGACTGATTGATTTGCTGCAAGTTACGGGCGCTGGTTTCTCGTACATTTTGCGTATTGTCAGCGGTTAAACCAATTTGTTGGCGCTGTTCATCAACCTGTCTTAGGCTTCGATTTCCCATATCAACACTTTGCTTGGTCATTTCTTCAAGGTGTTTCTCTTGCTCAAGAATATTCCCCACCAGTTCTCGTAAGCTCCCAGTTAACGCATTCACCTTGGCGGCTAAGCTGGAAAACTCGTCATTACCCAACTGCTTCAAACTGCGTGATAAGTCGCCTTCGCTAATATGAGTAAGCCCTTTGTTCACTCGCGCTAGAGGGATAGCAATACTTCTGGTTGCAATAATAGCTAAAGCAATAGCTGCAATAATTCCGGCAACAGAGACCACCGCATTGCGCACAACATTGTTTTCAACTGTATTGAGTATGTCTTCTTGGCCTTCTAAGGTGCTCTTGCTGACTTGCTCTGATAATCGATTGATGTCGTCTAACGCTCGGTCTAGTGCATCTTTAGCAGATTTACGACGGTCAATGCTGTCGGCGATAAATGTTAGCTTTGCTTGCTGAGTTTGTATCAAGCCACCATCGCCAGTGAGTTGCGATACCAGTGTATCGTACTGCTCATTAAATGATGCAATGATGCCATCGGTATCCACCTCTTGAGCTAGCCGATTTAAATAGTCTCGGTCAACTTGTAGGTTACTTATCTGGTAATCGAGATCTTCAATAATAATCTGCGTTTGTTGTGGGTCGTTCGACTCTCCAAGCTCTTTAATACCTGTGTTCATGGTCAACAATTTATTGTCTATGTTTGTCCCCGCGCCTATCAGCGTGGGCAAGGTGGGAGAATTGCCCTCTAGATAACTCAAATCCAACATTAATGCGCTGGCTTCATCGGCCGAAGCCAAAACGTCTTCGGTAAGCGTGGCTAATGCCGTTTCAGTTTTCATTCGCTCTGCAAGAGCAACATACATGGCCGAGCTTTCAGATAAGTACAATTCAGAATCAACTTTGGCTTTTTGTGTGTGCTGCCCCTGCCCTAATAGCACTGTTAAGGCAGCGAGTTCGTCGGTGAGCGTTGCCGCCGACGCTTCGAAACGCTGTTGATTTTGTGCGAGTGTTTCCAGAGAGGTCTCATGAAATCCGTTAGCCGTCACTGTAGCTAACGTCAATATCGACGTTTTTACCTCGTTCATTTTCGATTGGATCGGCATTTTTTCTTCTACCACTGTTACGGCAGAATCACGAATCTCACTCAAGCCTAAATAGGAGAGAATACTCATCATCAAGAGTAAACCGCCGATCAATGCGAAGCCTAAACTTATCTTATTTACCACTGTTAAGCGCATCAGACACCATCAAATTGATTTAAAACAGATATTACAACCGATTAACAATATTATCTTACTCTTATAAACAATAGACAATAAAGTGTTAATTAGCGTAATCTACGATTAAATTTCCAACGAATTGCCGAATAGCGGTCGCTTTTTCTTTTAAATCTGTACAAGTTACCTATAATAGCGGCTAATAAAGCTAGGCAAATAAAGAATACGTGCTCATGGATCAAAACAAAGAATTGAAAAAAGCTGGCCTAAAAGTCACGCTACCTCGCCTGAAAATACTGCAAATTTTGCAGGAACCGAAGAACCAACACATCAGTGCTGAAGATGTGTACAAGATCCTAATCGAACAAGGTGAAGAAATTGGTCTTGCTACCGTTTACCGTGTTCTTAACCAGTTCGACGACGCCGGTATCTTAAATCGTCACCATTTTGAAGGTGGTAAATCGGTATTTGAAATTAGTCACAAAGAACACCACGATCACTTGGTATGCCTCAAGTGTGGCAAGGTTGTAGAATTTGAAGACGAATTGATCGAAGAACGCCAAGAACAAGTGGCTAAAAAGAACAATATGAAACTGACTCATCACAGTTTATACCTGTACGGTGAATGTACTGACGGTAACTGTGATTCTTCAGAAGATTAAGTGTAAAAAAGGTGCGTTCACTCACGCACCTTTTTTCATTGTTAATAGTTAAATTTACCTTCCGCGTAGCACTTTATTGCATACGCCCAGACATCCCCTGCTTTGCCGCTACCAATCTGATGACCATCCACATGAGTAACCGGCACTATTTCTTTACTCGAACTGGTGATCCACACTTCGTCAGCAGATAACAATTCATCAACCGTTACTCTTTCCTCAACAACAGGGTAAACCCCATCTGCATTCAAAATGCTAATAACAAGTTGTCGAGTAATACCCGGTAATAACTGATTATCGAGGGGCGGCGTTTTAATTTTCCCGTCTTTCACGATAAAAACATTACTTGAGCTAGCTTCTGTAATTTCACGGTGTTGATTGTGTAACAGCATTTCAAACTGGTCTTGCGACCTAGCTTGCTGATAATGCATCACATTGCCCAGTAAGGCCGTAGACTTAATATGGCAGCGCTGCCACCGTAAGTCTTCTGTCAGACCACAGCGCCCCCCCGTCGTCGCTTCTGCAGCAGTCGAGAATGGCGCACCAATAGCAAAAGCATAACCAAACACAGTGGGCATGACATTGTCTGGATAAGCGTGATACCGCTTGGTGTCAGCACCGCGAGAAACATGCAAATAAATGCCGATATTTTCTCCCAAACTCTGTTGGTTTTGGGTTATTAATTCATCTACCAACGCATGCCATTCAGCGTCACTTTTTTCAACGCGAATCTCAATATTCGCTAATCCCTTTCTCAATCTGGCAATATGCGCTTTCAAGCCAACCGCTTTCCCTGCATAACTCGGGATCACTTCATAAATACCATCACCAAAAAGAAAACCACGATCTAAAGGCGAAATACGCGCTTCATCGAGTGGTAAAAACTGGCCATTTAAAAATGCTATTGTCATGGATTAACCAAATAAAATTAAAATAGAGAAAGAAGTTTGTTCACTTCTAGTAACCATAGCGCCCGCGCGTTTGCAGCATCAATGGAGGTAAACCGAATACGATCTCCAGGAACGGATTGAGCAAAGCGAGACAAATCACAACGCGCCACTGCGCCTATTTTAGGATATCCACCTAGTGTTTGCCTATCCCTCATCATCACGATGGGTTGGCCATTGGGCGGAAATTGGATGGCACCCAACGCAATACCCTCGGAAGACAATTGTTGAATACGACTTTGCACTGCAGGGCCACTTAAACGATATCCCATACGGTCTACAGACTGTGTGACTGTGTAATCGCTGGTATAGAAGCGCATTTTGTCGAGCTGATCAAACTCACTCACCTGATACCCTTCTACCACCCGTATAGGTTGAGATAAACTGTACTGTGGGCGTAAACAAACTGGCACCTCACAGTGACCGTGCTCAGTGTGAGGGATCACTGGCAAATTAAACGCAATTTGGTCTTCGGTTTTGACTGGCGAGCCATTCAAGCGTATGCCGCCTAGTTGCTCTCTAATAACCGTACACGCGGAATCAAGTGCCTGTGGAAATGCAAAACCACCGCTCACCGCGACATAATAGCGCTGACCAATGGATGCTGAAGTAATCTGGATCTGTTGCCCTTTATTCGCCCTGAAGCGTGACCATGACGGTACGGTTAAACCGTCAACCTGTATATGTATATTTGGCCCGCATACAGCGAAATACCCCGATTGCATTATGGCAAAACGCACCTCCCCCATCGCTTCAAGCGCATTTTCGGCTTGCATACCGGCTAATTTTAGCGCCCAACGATACGCTAGCTCATCCATGGGGCCAGACTCAGTATAACCTTGAGATAAAACGCCTACTCGCCCTTTATCAACAGTGAGTATAGGTAACAGTGCTTGTTGAACGATTAAGCTCACTCCGTCACCTCCAAGGTCATGCCATGCTGTGTAGCAATTTCGTGCGCCCGGGCTTTGTCAACGGCGTAAAAACGTACCGTATCGCCCGTAGCCAATAACGCGCTGCCATTAGGCTGTATCATGGGAACAGGGCACACTCCTAAAAGGTGCCAACCTCCCGGCGACGCTGCTGGATAAACGGCCGTTTGCCGATCGGCAATAGCAACAGCTCCCGGTGGAACTCGCTTTCTAGGCTCTTTCATACGCGGCATTGATAAGCCTTTGGGTGTCTCTGCTAAATAACCAAAACCGGGGGCAAAACCCACCGCGTAAACCCGTAAGGTGTCTTGAGTGTGAGCTTGAATGATTTGTTGGTCAGTTAAACCCGTTTGCCGACTGATTAAAGCAAAGTCGTTATAGCCGTTTGCGCCATAAAACACGGGTAATACATGGTGTTTCCCTGCTTGCGACTCAGTCTCACTTTGCCAATTCACACTTACGAGTGCTCGATACACATCATGGTGGTCAGCCGTTTCCAAGTTAAAATACACCAACACACTGTTATAGGAGGGTATCACGTCTACCAGCCAGTGATATTGCTGTGCTAATAAGGCGTTCTGACATTGTGATACTAACCGATGGTTAGCGAGAACATCGCCTTCATCAAAGTAAACAATCACGCCGCTATCGCCGGCAAATTCAATGTCAGAGAAGGGTTTACACACCTTCATGGGCGCTCACCACCGCCGTGCTGGTCAATAAAAGCTCGTATACGCTTAACCATTGTCACTGCGCCGGGAGAATCACCATGCACGCACAGTGAATCCACTTTTAACGGCAAAATATTCCCGTGTTGTGAAGTCACCGCCCCCTCATTAATAATCTGGCAAGCCTGTTCAAAAGCCTGTTGATCATCGAGTACAGCGCCGGCTTCCCTTCGGCTGGTTAACAAGCCCGCATCCGTATAGCGTCTATCGGCAAATGCTTCAAACAATAGCCTAATGCCCATCTTTTCAGCTCTGGCTTGAATTTCCTGCCAGTCTGGCGTGGCTTGAATCATCAAAGGTAAATTGGGATCTAACTCGGCAATCGCCTGCATAACATGCTCCATGATGGCCGAATCACGCATCATGTCGTTGTACATGGCACCATGAGGTTTAACATAACCAATGTCGCTACCTTGAATGTTTGTCATCCCTCGTAACGCGGAAATCTGATAGTGCAAGCATGCTATCAGTTCCTGTTTAGACAACTGCATGCTGCGACGGCCGAAGCCTTGTAAGTCGGGATAAGAAGGATGCGCACCAATATTAACGCCATGGGTTAAGGCAAGCCGAATCGCATGTTGAATGGCAACCGGATCGCCAGCGTGAAAGCCACATGCAATGTTAGCTTGATTAAGATAGGCCATCACTTCGTCTTCTACGGGCATCTTCCAAGCACCGTAACTTTCACCTAGATCACAATTGAGCTGCATAATCGCTGTGTTCTCCTTCGAAAATTCGCGTATCATGTTACCTGTTCTAATCAAAAAGTCAGGTCTGATGATAAACATTGGCAAAATGAATCAGCTTCACGTAGAAGCAAGCTTTCCATTTGGGTACCAACTCCTAAGCCCATACGATCAAGACACTACGGTTGTCTTGCCTCATGAGCATGCCCCTGAAGGGATAAAAATTGGTGATGTACTCAATGTGTTTGTGTACAACGGCGAAGACGGTAACCTTGCCGCCTACCCTCATGAGCCTGACATCGAAACAGGTAAAATATTTAAACTAAAAGCCGCTGGCGCCACTGCGTTTGGAGGCTTTTTTGAATGTGGTTTACCACGTGATTTGTTGGTACCCAAAGATCTGCAAGAAAGTACCATCAATCCAGGTTTTTACTATCCTGTTTATGTTTTCTATGACGAAAAAACCGATAGATTGCTGGGCGCCACCAAATTACATCCCTTTTTCCGCGAGCGAAACCCAGAATTAAGCGAAGGCGAAAAAGTCGATTTGATGGTGTACGCCAAAACTGACCTCGGTTTCAAAATGGTTATTAACAATACCTATTTGGGTTTGTTGTTCCACAGTGATGCCTACAAGCATTTGAAAATTGGCGATACCACCGAAGGCTTTATCAAAAGTATTCGTGAAGATGGAAAAATAGATGTCGCGCTACAATTGATCTCCAAAGCCGCGCGAGACGAACTCCAACAGGCAATTTTGGACGATCTTGAAGCCCATGGCGGTTTGTCTACGTTAACAGACAAAAGCCCAGCCGAAGAAATTTATCAACGCTTTGGTGTGAGTAAAGCGGCTTATAAAAAAGCCATAGGCGCACTGTACAAGCAACGCAAAATTACCCTGAGTAAACAAGCCATAACATTGGCGAAATAACGGAGCATATAATGAAGGCAAACGTAGTTTGGCGTAGTGACCTCACTTTCGATGGCACCATGGAGAATGGCCACAGTCAAGTGATGGATGGCAACGGTAATACCATCACGCCAATGGAGTCAGTTTTATTAGCAGCAGGTTCATGTTCTAGCATTGACGTTGTCGACATCCTGAAAAAGGGGCGAAATGAAGTGACATCGTGTGAATGTGAACTTGAAGCGACAAGAGCTGAGTCTGCACCTCGTGTATTCACAGCCATTCATGCCCATTACAAAGTAAAAGGTGAAGGCTTAACCGAAAAAGCCGTGGCACGGGCCGTTCAACTCTCAGCAGAAAAATACTGCTCGGTGATGCTTATGTTAAAAGGCAATGTAGATATCACGACCTCTTTCAGCATCAATTCAGACCAATAAACTAGACTTTAGGCTAGTAAGTGGTGAAATTCGCCAACCCTTTGTGAATGATATTTCACCACTTCATTCGAAATCAAACGTAAAGCATTGTAAAGTAACAGTTTTAAATATTTCACTTGAAGTTGGCACGTACCATGCTGTTAAGGGCTTATTAACATAATAAGCACATAACACAGGTACTTTTCCATGGAGATGAAAAAATCACATATTGCTAAAGCCGTTCTATTCGCTGGAATGTTTGGCTTAGGAGCAAACCTTACTGGATGTGGTAATGCTGAAGCGATCGACTCGGCAGCACAAGAAAAAGAACAAGAAATCGTGGTTACCATTCCGGTTGAAGCGTCAGCCCTTCAACAAGGCAGTATTACTTCAAGTTACCATACCACTGCAATCCTAGAGGCAAAGGAAGAAGCCTTTGTTGTTGCGCGTGCTTCGGGCATCATCGAACAAATATTAGTGGAAGAAGGTGATTACGTCGAAAAAGACCAAGTACTAGCAAAACTAGATCGCAAACGTTATGAACTTAACCTACGCAAAGCCGAAGCCGACCTCACCAGTATTGAACAAGAATTAAACCGAATAAACAAAGTGTATTCTAAAAAGCTTGTCAGTGATGATAGTTTCGACAAGCTCAATGCACAGTATGAAGGAGCTAAAGCGGTACTTTCGCTGGCCGAACTAGATTTGGCGGAAACGATTATTAAAGCCCCAATTTCCGGTTTTATCGCTGAACGCAATGCCAAAGTCGGGAACTTAACCGAGTCTTTTCAACGTGAACGCATGTTCCATATCGTGCAGCAAAAAGAATTACAAGGCATTGTATACCTTCCTGAAACCGAGTTAGAGCAAATCCATAAAGGCCAGTCGGCCTCGTTAAAAGTAGCGGCCTTAGGTAACAAGGTTGTTACCGGTTATGTGTCGCGCATTAGCCCTGTTATCGATTCTGAAACCGGCACATTCAAAGTTACTCTGCGTGTTCCCAATGAAACAGGCCATTTGAAATCTGGCATGTTTTCAGAAGTAGAATTGAACTACGAAACTCACGACAACGCGACACTCATCCCACGCAAAGCCTTGATCGCCATTGACGACAGAACCAGTGTTTTTGTTATCAAAGACGGCCTAGCCTTTAAACAAGACGTACAAACAGGTTTTGAACAAGACGACCTGGTGGAAATTATCGCGGGTCTTGAGGGCAACGAAACCGTAGTGGTTGTTGGCCACCATAATTTGAAAGATGAAGCTCCTGTAGAGGTGGTAGGTAGCTAGTTTGCCGCCTGCTCTCACAATTTAATCAGGAGACAATGATGAAAATTATCGATTTAGCGGTGAAGCGCCCCGTCGCCATCGCCATGTTTACTTTTGCCATTTTACTGTTCGGGGTGGTGTCTTTAGGTCGACTCTCAGTCAACTTATTACCAGAGCTGTCCTACCCTACTCTCACCATTCGCACAGATTACGATGGAGCTGCGCCCGCTGAAGTTGAACAACTGGTATCAAAACCAATTGAAGAAGCCATAGGTGTTGTGAAAGGCGTACGTACTGTCACATCTACATCACGAGCTGGCCAATCAGATGTAGTATTGGAGTTCACGTGGGGCACTGAGATGGATTTTGCCAGTCTTGAAGTCAGAGAAAAACTGGATGTACTGCAACTTCCTCTCGATGTCGACAAACCTCGCTTATTGCGTTTCAACCCTAGTTTAGACCCCGTCATGCGATACGGTTTGAGCCTCGCAAACGCCGATGATCTCAGTAATGTTGAAACTTCAATGAAAAACCTGCGTACCTATGCCGAGGAGCAAATCAAACGCAAGTTAGAATCGATTGAAGGTGTTGCGAGCGTGCGTATCGGAGGCGCGCTAGAGAACGAAATTCAAGTTTTGATCGATCAACGCAAAGCCAGCCAGCTCAATATTACCATTGATTCCATCATTACCCGTTTGCGCGACGAAAATATCAATACTGCTGGCGGCCGTGTAGACGATGGTGCCCAAGCTTTCTTAGTAAGAACCTTGAATCAGTTTCAAAGTTTAGACGAAATTCGAGACCTTTATGTGGCTAACCGCGATGGCAAAAACATTCGGTTGCGCGACATTGCCATTGTGGTAAATGCTTATAAAGATCGCGATGCGGTAAGCCGTTTTGACGGCAAAGAAGGGGCAGAGATTTCGATTTATAAAGAAGGTGATGCCAACGCGGTAGATGTTGCTACGCGTATTAAAAGCCAACTCCCCCGTATTACCGAGTCGCTACCTGACACTTATGAACTTAAAGAGGTGTACGACCAAAGCGCCTTTATCAAGCAAGCCATTGACGATGTGAAATCGGCTGCGGTGATTGGCGGTATATTAGCCATGTTGGTGTTGTATTTGTTTCTGCGTGATTTTTGGCCGACGTTAATTATCTCTATTTCGATCCCCGTTTCGATTGTGGCGACATTTAACCTCATGTATGCCAATAACATTAGCCTAAACATCATGAGCTTAGGAGGTATTGCTCTGGCAGTAGGATTACTGGTAGATAGCAGCATAGTAGTACTAGAAAATATCGACCGTCATCGCCAACGCCTCGTGGACATAGTGAAAAGCCGTGGCAAGGCCGCCATCGAAGGAACTAATGAAGTTTCCGGTGCTATTGTCGCGTCTACGCTTACCACTATGGCCGTGTTTGTACCTTTAATCTTTGTTGAAGGGATCGCAGGGCAATTATTTGGCGACCAGGCTATGACGGTCTCTTTTGCGTTGATTGCCTCTCTTATCGTTGCGTTAACCCTGATCCCCGCTCTAGCTGGGCGTGATAAAACAGATAAACCTGCACACTCAGATACGTTCACCACCGAAAAAGTGGAAAAGAAAGGTATTAAAAAGTGGTTTAGTTACCTCGCCCTTATCATCACCTTTCCCCTTAAAGTCGTATTTTATTATATCCCTCTTGTACTATTCACAGTGCTACTTGCTACGTGGAAGCTCGTATCTAAAGCGATGCATTGGTTATTCAAGCCACTCGCGATTTTATTTGAAAAAGCCTTTGCACTACTCGCGCGTTTCTATCAAACCAGTTTACACGCTGCTCTACAGGCTCGTGCCTTAGTGCTAGCTATCGCAATCGCGCTAACGGTTGGTGCTGTATTCTTACTTCCACGAGTAGGAATGGAGCTTATTCCAAGAATGTCTCAAGGTGAACTATTCGTCGAAGTGACTTTGCCAGCGGGTACACAAGTAAGCCAAACAGATGCGTTATTAGAGTCCTTGGGTGATTATGCAAGCACACTACCGCAAGTAGAGCGCACATATTCCATTGCCGGCACTGGCAGTTTATTGAGCGCGTCACCTTCACAAGGTGGCGACCACTGGGGCAAACTTAATCTGGTACTCAAATCGGGGGCAACGCCCGCCGAAGAAGAACGCGTAAAAACCGCATTGCGTGACTTCCTCGCTGACAAAGCGGGTGTACAGAGTAAATTTGGTTATCCCGAATTATTCAGCTTTGCTTCACCAATTCAAATTGAATTGCAAGGATACGATTTACGCCAGCTTCAAAGCGTGAGCGACCAAGTTATGGAAGCGCTGGGTACCAATAACCGTTTCGCAGACATCACTTCTACCCTAAGAAGCGGTAACCCTGAACTTAAAATTGACTTTAATCACGCCAAGCTGGCACGCCTTGACCTTGATGCGCCAACGGTATCCAACCTGATCGCAGCTAAAGTCGGTGGTGAAATAGCTACGCAATACAGCATGGAAGACAGAAAAGTAGATGTATTGGTAAGAACTCAAGATCAACAACGCGACAATATCAATGATATTCGCAGCATTATTGTAAATCCTGGTTCTTCTCAACCTATTCCGCTTCATGCCGTTGCCGACGTTTATATGAGTGTTGGCCCCAGCGAAATTACCCGAGTTGGCCAACAACGTGTGGCAATAGTGCGGGCGAACTTGAGCTATGGTGATTTAGCCGATGGAGTTGCGGCCGCGCAAAAGGTACTTGATAACAGTTCATTACCCTTGAGTGTGAAAGCGCGAATCGCAGGCCAAAGTGAAGACATGAAACAGAGCTTTGCGTCGTTACAATTAGCCTTGATACTCGCGGTGTTTATGGTGTACGTAGTGATGGCTTCGCAATTTGAATCACTGATGCATCCACTATTAATTTTGTTCGCTGTACCACTTGCAGGCGCAGGGTCAATTTACGGATTGTGGCTGACAGGCACTAATATCAGTGTGGTCGTGTTCATCGGCCTCATCATGCTCTGTGGTATTGTCGTTAATAATGCCATTGTACTCATCGACCGCATTAATCAGCTTCGTTCACAAGGGATGGACAAACATCAAGCAATCATTGATGCGGGTATGACACGCCTTCGTCCTATCATTATGACTACGCTAACCACCATTCTTGGACTTCTGCCCATGGCCATTGGCTTTGGCGAAGGTGCAGAAGCTCGCACTCCGATGGCGATCACGGTTATCTTTGGGCTGTTGTTCTCAACATTACTCACACTGGTATTACTGCCAGTGCTTTACGACCTGTTCGATACTAAACGCTTTGCTGTTACCAGCCCAGAAGCCGAGGAGAAGGTCTATGGATAAGTTCTCTGACGCAGGTGCGGCACTGGCAAATTTTGCCTTGCGCAAACCTGTCACAGTTTGCATGTTCTTCTTCTCGTTTTTACTTTTTGGTATAGCTGCGAGCCGCATGTTGCCGTTGGAAAAATTTCCCGGCATCGACATTCCACAATTGATGATCCAAGTGCCCTACCCAGACGCGACTCCGTCTGAGGTTGAGCGCATGATCACTCGCCCGGTAGAAGAAGCCGTAGCAACTATGTCAGGTATTAAACGCTTGCAGGCTTTTTCGCACGAAGATCGCGCTGACATTTTTGTCGAATTTGATTGGTCTACAAACATCAAAGCCAAAAGTATCGAAGCGAGAGAAAAAATTGACGCTATTCGTCATCTATTACCCGACGATGTCGAGCGTATTTTGGTGTACAAGTTTAATACCAATGATATGCCGATTTTTCAATTACGGGTGTCGAGTGAACGTGATTTGTCGAATGCTTACGACTTGTTGGACAGAAACCTAAAACGTCCAATTGAGCGCGTTGCAGGCGTATCTCGGGTCGAGCTTTATGGGGTGATGAAAAAACAAATAAGCGTGCGAATTATTCCAGAAAAACTCACAGCCCTGCACGTTAATGCCCAAACCCTTGGCAACCGCTTACAGCAGGCTAATTTTTCAATGACGGCAGGGCACTTCTTTTCCGGCGATCAGAAAATTATGGTCAACCCACAAGGAGAGTTTAAAGATATTAGCGACATTGAAAACCTGTTGATTCAGCGTGGCGTGAGATTAAAAGATATTGCCGACATTCAATATGAATTGCCAGAGCGTGGCGAGGGACGACACCTAGACCGCACCTATGCGGTGGGCTTTAATATATTCAAAGAGTCTGGTGCGAATTTGGTTGACGTTTCTGAGCGTGTGATGGACGTTATTGAAAACGCCAAGAAAGATCCCGAATTTAACGGTATCAGCTTGTTTGTGATGGAGGACACTGCCGACAGTGTTAAATCGTCGCTCGGAGACTTAATTTCTGCTGGCTTAATTGGTGCTGTACTTTCAATCGCCGTACTGTTTTTATTCTTACGTCAAATGACCCCTACCCTCATAGTGGTGCTGTCGGTGCCCTTCTCTATCTGCATCACCCTCGGATGTATGTATTTGATGGGCTATACCCTGAACATACTGTCGTTGATGGGGCTGATGCTCGCCGTTGGTATGCTGGTTGATAACGCAGTAGTTGTTACCGAAAGTATTTTCCAGGAACGTGCAAAAGACGATAACACGGAGCGGGCGACAAAATCTGGCGTAGCAAAAGTGAGCTTGGCTGTCATTGCCGGTACGACCACCACAGCGATTGTTTTTCTGCCCAATATTGTAGGTGTAAAAATTGATATCACCGTGTTTTTAGAACACGTGGCGATAGCAATCTGTATCTCATTATTTGCATCACTACTTATTGCACAAACCTTAATCCCATTGTTGGCGTCGCGTATCAAAGCCCCTAAAGCCAACCAAATCAAAACAGCAGGTTACATTACAGGTTATGGAAAAGTATTAGGCTGGACAATGCGTCATCAAGGCTGGACCGCGGTGATTGCCCTTTTGTTATTGGCCTCTGCCGCTATCCCATTGGGAGCAATAAACAGTGACGATGAAGGCGGCGATAACCAAGAACGTATTTGGCTGAACTATCACATCCAACAAAACTATACCTTGGAAGAAGTTGAAAAGTCGGTGAACAAGATGGAGGCCTATTTATATGACAACCAAGAGCGCTTCCAAATTAAACAGGTGTATACGTATTTTAATCCTGGCCATGCAGTATCCGGTATCACCTTGAATGACGAACTAACTGTGCCGATTTCAGAGATCAAGCGTATGATTGCCGAGGATATGCCAACCTTCGTAAGAGCCAGACCGTCTTTTCGATGGAACGAAGGAAATGGTGGCGGTGTACGCATCACTTTACTCGGTGAATCCAGTGATCACTTACGCGAAATCGCTGACCGTATTATACCGATGATTGCCAACATCAATGGCTTGACCGACGTAAAGGCCGATGTAGGCAGCGAGCGTGATGAAATTCAAATTCGCGTCGATCGGGAAAAAGCATACAAACTTGGCTTAAATACAAAAGAGGTAGCCAATCTCATTGCCACCGCCCTACGAGGGAATAACCTGCGTACCTTTCGCTATGGCGATGCCGGTGAAGTGTCTGTGCGCTTAATGTACGGTGAAGAAATTCAATCTTCTCTGGCAAAGCTTCGCAACATCAACCTGTCTCAGCGCGAAGGTCAGCGTATCACCCTTGATATGGTTGCTAACCTAACCGTAGTGCCACAACTTTCTCAAATCAACCGATTCTATCGTCAAACAGCGTTGAGTATTGGGGCTAACCTCAATGAAGAATTCAGTATGTCTGAAGCTCGCGAACAAATTGAAAAAGTCATGGCTTATGTAGACTTGCCTGATGGCTATCAATGGACACTTGATGGAGGGTTCCGCCGTCAAGACGAAGCCTTTGATGTCATGGTAGTAAACATGATCTTAGCGGTTTGCATGATCTATATTGTGATGGCGGCATTGTTTGAATCTTTACTATTACCGACCGCAGTGATTACTTCACTACTCTATTCTTTCACTGGCGTGTTTTGGGCGTTTTTATTCACAGGTACATCAATGTCAGTCATGGGAATGATTGGTATGTTGATACTCATGGGCATTGTGGTGAACAATGGCATTGTGTTGGTTGACCGTATTAATCAACTCATCAATGAAGGAAAAACGTTAATAGATGCTGTTGTGGATGGGTGTCAGTCGCGTATTCGACCAATTTTGATGACAGTTGCAACGACAGTACTGGGCCTTGTACCTCTCGCTATCGGTACCACACGCATAGGGGGCGATGGACCACCGTATTCCCCAATGGCCATCGCCATTATAGGAGGACTACTCTTCTCTACAATTACCAGTTTATTCCTGGTGCCGTTGACTTATGTGCTTTTGCTCAAGCTCAGATTCCATGTAAGTTTGATGCTCATTAAGAGCCGCACTTGGGTAACCCGCTGGGTAAGGATATGACCCCAGTAATACCTGCCAACAATAGCCGTTGATTCGGGGGCGATTCACCTTTTTAGGTGTGGTCGCCGCCCGTCTCTTTAGCCAGCGCATGCTTAGCTGCGTTGTGTTAGGTACTGATAAACAGAGTCAGCGTTACGCTCTACTGAAAACTCGATTAGGTTAGTACCGTTACAAGTCATGCCGTCTTCTGCAGTTACTAGGCGAAGTACTTCACGTTGGCTAGCTGCAATACGACCTACGTTACGCGCTAAAGATGAACGAAGTAGACGGATATCATCTTTTACGATAGCTTTACAGAAACCTGCGAAATCTGTGTCACCTACAAAACGAACTGATTTTACTGGTGCATCAGCCATCGCTTGGCTAGAAAGTGCTGCGGTTGTTGCTAGTGCTACTAGAGTGGTTTTAACTAGGTTTTTCATTGTCGATTCCTCAATCAAAGTAAACAATTTAAATTTTCGTGTTTTGGCAAACTCTATAAAGCAACCAACTTGATGACGTCGTTCCCATCTCGCTGGT
Source organism: Alteromonas sp. ABE4_545 (assembly GCF_056161325.1). Classification (NCBI taxonomy): domain Bacteria; kingdom Pseudomonadati; phylum Pseudomonadota; class Gammaproteobacteria; order Alteromonadales; family Alteromonadaceae; genus Alteromonas; species Alteromonas sp. ABE4_545. The sequence goes on along the minus strand of NZ_JBSWYY010000008.1, from coordinate 143,818 downwards.
GCACTATATTTATGCCCCATCTAAAAATTATTTGCTGTAGCAATATTGTTTAAGCTGCGTAAACCACTGGTAAAACCATTTGTTAACCATTTTTAACACTAGTAAGCTATTGATTTATTGTTGTTTTAATCAATTAACATAGGGTTTTAATTATTAAAAGATCCATCTATATTCTAATTAATTCTAAAAAATCAGGTTAAACTGACCCAAAAATTACGTAAGAAAACTACATTTTCACAAATTAACACCGACTTTAGGTGAATTTATCGGTAAAAACGGACTTTATTAATGTAATAAAATTACAAAAATGACATCAATCACATCAAAAGAAGGATCAAAACCGGTCTGTTCTAAACAAAAAAGTGACGTAGTTAAAGAGAGGAAAACGCCACAACCACTCCATTGTGCATAGTGACGTTTTATTTTTAAAAAAGGGGGAGAAACACCTCTATACTGCGCTTAGTGAAACTAAGCCAAAGCTACACGTAGTGACGCTCTCGTTTTGTTTCAATTGTATCGATATACGCATGCCAAGATGCATAGCCAAGCAGTGGCATTAAGAATATAAAGCCTATAAAACCGGTAACAAAACCAATAGCAACCATTGAAAAGATAATGCCTCCCCAAATTAACATAGGTACTTTATTCACCCACACCGCATTCACACTGGTTAACACCGCGGTTGCCAAATCGACTTTGCGCTCCATTAAAATAGGTTGAGTAAAGGCAGTAACAAACAACATGCCGACAGTGAACACGCCACCAACTATGGTTCCAAGTGTTAGAAACGGCAATAAACTGTCAAATGACAAGATTTCTTGTGACGGATAGAGGGCGTGAATCAGTGACGCTACCCTTAACCAAAAGATCATCAGTACCATGAGCATGATACCAAAACCCCATTCGTTAACCGCGTTTCGGCTGATTGCGTGTAGTGAATGAGACAAGGAAGGTTTGTGCCCTTTTTCCATTTCCCAACTGACATCGTAAAGCCCTGCAGCCAAAAAAGGCCCTAACAGCATAAAACACACAATAGCGGGCAATATAATTAAGTGCCAACCTGTCAGCGCCACCAAATAAGTAATCACCCATGGTATCGCCGCAAATAGCACACCATAAACAACGGACAAACCGGGTGTGCGTAATAAATCTTTTAGCCCTAAACTTAGCCATTTAATTGGATCTGCCAAATCCAACTCTTTACACGGGATAACCCGTGCAATACCACTTTGTGTAATGGCGTTTTCTGGCGTTTCTTTGAAGTGATGTGACATGCCAAGCCTCACCTGACTAATTTTCGTATTCAATCGGACGACATGACGTACCGACCCCTAGTACAAACATAGGATCACCATCAACAATTTACAATTTATTAACGATTAATTATTGAACAATTTACACGCCCGCTAGCAATTCAACGTTACATTGCTCTCATGCCACCATATTTAAAGAAAGGTTCCCCTTGCCTTCTAATGCGTAAGCGGAGTGTAGTCATGTGAAAAGCGCTTTGTATTTATTGCCAATACAAAGGGTCAATTAGGCAAAAATCGATTAGTAATAGGCGTTATCAGAAATATTTTTCCTCTGAATGGGGATATTTGAAAATAGTACTTAACACAAGGGCTTGGCTTGCGATACTCTGACGACCTGATCAACTGAACAAGTAAATGATGAAAGCTGTAAATCAATCCCATAAATTGGATAATGTATGTTATGACATTCGTGGTCCTATTGCGGCACAGGCTCGCAAGATGGAAGACGAAGGGCACCGAATTTTAAAACTGAACATTGGCAACCCTGCCCCGTTTGGTTTTGAGGCGCCAGACGATATTGTAAAAGACGTCATTCATAACCTACCTCGAGCCCAAGGCTATTCTGATTCAAAAGGGATTTACGGCGCTCGCGTTGCTGTGATGCAGTACTATCAACAAATGAACGTCAAACACGTACGTGTTGATGATATTTTCATTGGCAATGGCGTAAGTGAAATGATCATGATGGCAATGCAAGCCTTGTTGAATAGTGGTGATGAAGTGCTGTTACCCAGCCCTGATTACCCGCTATGGACAGCAGCGGTCAGTTTGTCGTCGGGTACGCCAGTGCATTATCGCTGTGACGAGCAGGCTGATTGGTTCCCTGATATTGATGATATTAAAAGTAAAATCACACCTAAAACGAAAGCGATTGTATTGATTAACCCAAACAATCCCACCGGTGCAGTTTATGATGAAGCACTACTTCAGCAGATTATTGAAGTTGCTCGCCAGCATAGTTTAGTGATCTACAGTGATGAGATTTACGACAAAATTCTCTATGACGGGCGTAAGCATACTTGTATCGCATCTCTAGCCGATGACGTATTTATCGTAACCATGAGTGGCCTGTCAAAAAACTATCGAGTGGCAGGTTTTAGAGCCGGTTGGTTAATGGTTAGTGGCAATAAGCGCGTGGCAAAAGGCTATATTGAAGGCCTCAACATTTTGTCTTCGATGCGCATGTGCGCCAATGTTCCTTGTCAAACGGCGATCCAAACTGCACTTGGCGGTTATCAAAGTATCAACGACCTGGTCAGACCCGGTGGCCGACTGCAATTACAGCGCGACTTAGCCGCAGATATGCTCAATCAAATTGACGGTGTACACTGTGTTAAACCGAAAGGCGCCATGTATTGTTTTGCACGTGTCGACGCTGAGAAATTTAATATTTCTAATGACGAGCAAATGATCCTCGACTTGTTAAGCAGCGAAAAAATTCTGTTGGTACACGGTCGTGCATTTAACCTAAATGAAGGCACCTATTTCCGATTGGTGTTTTTACCTCACAGCGATGAATTGCGCCCAGCTCTTGGGAAAATAAACCACTTCTTCCAGCATTATCGTCAGGTTTAATCACCTGCGATAATGCCACTACTAACCTTGGACCCATTTAATGACTAAGCAAAGCACCTTTCTCGCCTGGATATTGCGTATGCCCCTCATTAAACGATGGGCGTTAATGCGTTCTATAAAAAGCGAGAACATCGCTGAACATTCGCATCAGGTAGCGGTGATTGCTCATTTGTTGGCGGTGATAAAAAATCAATATTTCCAAGGCACTATTAACGCAGAACGCGCCGCAACAATCGCGCTGTATCACGAAGTCTCAGAAACCAAATTACAAGACATCAACCACGTCACTAAATACCACAATCCTGAACTCACCCGTGAGTTCAAGAAACTCGAGCAAATTGCAGAGTTGGAATGTTTGCGGTCATTACCACAAGCGCTGCAACAAGAGTTCGCACCACTGTTGGTACAAGAAAATGTTGATGCTGAATACAAAAAGATCGTCAAAGCCGCTGACTTGCTCTCCGCTTATTTAAAAGCGTGTGATGAACTGCGATTCGGCAACGCAGAATTCGCAATTGTCAAAACGCGTCTTGAGGGAATGTTAGCCCACTACAGAACCTCGATGCCTGAAGTTGACTACTTACTCAATCACTTTGCCGAAAATTGTTTCGTCAGCGTAGATGAACTGGCCCAACTAGACACCAACGATTAACGTTTAACTCTGTGTTGGTTGTTGTTGTCTCGGCTATCTCGAATAAGCGCATCACCAGACTCAAAATCACTTTTAGCGAGTCGGTCATACAGTACAACGTTTGCTGTTGCAGCTAAATTCATACAGCTAAAGGTGGGAATATAAACTACGTGATCGACCCACTCTAATACCTCCGGGCCTACGCTGCCATCTTCTGGACCAAAAACATAAAACGCATTTTCTGGATGAACAAACTCAGGTAAAGGAACTGCGCCTTCAACCAGTTCAATGGCTACCGTTGTTGCGCCTTCGGGAACCGCTTCGGCAATATCTGGAATACGAATTGTTGGAATTTGTTTGTGAAAGCCTTTGGTATCAGCATTAAACTCTTTGGCATAGGCATAGCGTTGCCCAGTGTAAAACACACTACTCACGCCATAACACCCTGCAGCACGTAAAATAGACGCCACATTAACGGCAGATTTTGGGTTAAGTAAACCGATACTGACTGTTTTCTTCACAACTAGACTTCTGAAATTCGAGAGGCGCGTAGACTACCAGAATGTGAATTCGCCGCCTAGTTGCAAACAACTTTATCTTGTTGGCTATTCTTCAGATGTCGAGGCAGCCTTATTTCTGGCTTGAATTTCAGCTGAGGTTGTCGCATTACCGCTAAACCACTCTGTCGAACCAAAATCTACCACATTATCAGTAATCGACTTACCACTATAATTCTCGACTAACATATCTGCCACCGAGTAAGCGACACCCAATGGACCGGCGAAGAGGAAACTGCCTACCAGACTCGCGCCTGCATCGACCGTATTGCCGGTAGAGGCTTGGTAAATATCAGACACAACAGGAATATGGTTTAACACATTCACCGAGTCAAACACGTCATCGAGCGTAAAACCGTCTTCTCCCAAGGTCCAAGTTGCCATACTGTCAAAAATATCTGTGCTGGATTCAGTACTACTCGTTTCAGTTGTCGTTGCCGTGCTATCGCTACTGGTTCCGGTCAGCCCTCCAAAGAGGTTGGCTTGAAGAGAGGTGAGAAATGCACTCTGCATTGAAGACAACGATGATTCAGAGGTCATATCACTCAACGTTTCGTCACTTAAATCTCCGAAACCCAGCGCGGAATACAACTGCTTTTGAATACCTTCAATGCCGGTATCACTAAATAGATTACTGGCCGCCGATTCTGCATCGGAGCTATCACTGTCAGTTGATGTTTGCTCTTGACCAAAACTCAACAAACTCGCAAATAACGTACTCGCTGCTGTTTCAGGCGTGCTCGTCTGTGAATCAGTACTCGCATTCACTGTTGAGTCAGATGACAAATTAAACCCAAGCCCTTGCTCAATACTTGAAAGTAAACTCATACGCGCCTCATAGTTATGTCAGCCAGTGTAAAGGAATGGTCATGGTTGTAAATATTTCGAAAATTTCACTTTATTATCAAGACGATACGTGATTTTCAAATATGATAATAGGCGAAGAGCCAGTATATGTAAATGCAATAAATGCTTCGTTAGAAAGCATCTGTATTCCAATTTTCCAGCAGTAAGGTTATATCCAGATGAGAATAATTACGCAGAGTTTAACGACCTGCTTATTATCTACAGTGCTCTTTGCGTGCAGTCAAACCGCCACGGTAGAAGAACAGGTCGTGGAGTCAAGTCACACTAACCCATTAGTTGATCAGCGCGCTATTGATACAACGAACAAAGAAGTCATGCCTGGCGATCCAACGTATCGTCCAATTCGCATAGACCCCGTAGAAACGGTTCAAGTACCAACGGGCTCTCTGTTTAATCCGCAAAGTGCGGTGGGCTTGTATGAGCTTCATCGAAAATACCGCGTGGGAGACATGATTTTAATCCGCCTTGATGAAAGCACTTCGTCGAAAAAGTCTCTCGACTATAAGCGCGACAAAAGTGGTAGCTTACAAGTTGGCCCAATGACGGTTAATGCTGGCCCAATTCAAATCAGCGAAGATGATTTTGGTGTTGAGCACGAACACGAAAGCGAATTTGATAGCTCGGCTGAAACCAGCCAGTCAAATTCACTTGAAGGTGATATTACCGTATATGTGAAAGAGATTTTGCCCAATGACAATTTAGTTATTGCTGGCGAAAAATGGATAACTCTCAACAAAGGCCAAGAGTATGTCCGTTTTTCTGGCGAAGTACGGATCAAAGATATTGAAGTAGATAACTCGGTGAGTTCTTCAAAAATCGGTAACGCCCGCATTGAATACAGTGGTAAAGGCGACCTACAAGACAACCAAGATCCGACACTCATCGGTAAACTATTCTCTATCTTTGATTGAGTCATTACATGTTGCCGATTACCTCTCAACGTTTACGCAGGCTAAGCCTGTACGTGGCCTTATTGGCTTGTTTTACAACAAGCCCTCATGCTCTTGCAGTATGGGTACAAGGTGAAGCCAGCATAGCGATAAAAGACGCCGACGTAGCTGACGTTCGCATTATGGCAATTAAAAGCGCCGTTGCTGATGCGTCTTACAAAAATGGTAGTTTTGTGGTGGCTGAAGACATTATGCTTGATGGCCTACTGGTTAGCAGCAAGTCTCACATTCGCACACAAGGTCGTATTCAACGTGTTGAAATTCTCGACGAAAATATTGATGAAGACAATGTACTGAGCGTCACTGTACGCGTTGACATTACGCCCCTTTTCGATTGTGCAAAAGACGACTACGCAAGATCTATTTTAGTTACCCAGTTTCAACTGCAAAGACCAAGTCAAGCCAGCTATGGTGGGATCTTCGATTTTGGCCGTCAGATCAGTAAACGATTTGAAAACCAGTTGAGAACACAAACTCAAGCACCGAATGTATTGCTGATTGATAAGGCGTTTTCTTCGGCCTCTGCTTATGACGACATTAACTTACAAGATGCGACAGACAAAGCTCTGTATTTAGCCAATCAGTACGGTAGACAGTTTATTTTGTTTGGCTTCGTACGCGACATCAGCTTGTTTGAACAAGTGCAAGAAGCGCTGTTAAGCGACGATGTAACCTTGCGTCGAAATTTTACGGTGGAAGTGTACGTACTCGATGCCTATCGTCACACGATGGTTTATCAAGAAAGTTATCACAGTGAAGGCGATTGGGAATTTGACGATGACTACACCGTAGACACTAATAACAGCTTATTTTGGCGAAGTGATTATGGTCGTGTTGTGTTAAATACCATTCACGGTGCAGTGCAAGACGTTACCAATGCCGTAACCTGCGAAAAGGGATTCGCGCAAGTGATAAATCGCAATGGTGACCAAGTAACGATAAGCATGGGCAGCCGTGACGGTATTCGACCCGGAGACACATTCGAAGTGTTTAAAAAACAAGTAGTACAAGCAGGTTTTGGCAATACCGCTCCCCTGCTACAAGCGGCAGCAGATGACAATTTGACGGTAGTGAGGGTCAACGACCAAACCGCAACCTTGGCACCAGCGAACAATACGCATACCACCAGCGCAGACTTGTTTGATTTGGTCAGCCCAATTGGTCTGTTTAGCTCCGATAAGCCGTCACCATAATCACGCTTTTTATGACTGATAATCAAAAAGTCTAACTGTTCTGATAGCAAAATATTGCATATTTCTGGGCACAGATTATCCTGCGCCCAAATTATCAAAAATACATCGACAGAACATCTCCTAAGGGCATATTGTGCAACAGTCTCCCATACCCAATTTTTGGGGTTTAACCCCTATTTTTATGTTTGTCATTCTGGTGGTTTTCACTGGTTTGATTAGTAATGACATCACAGCGATGCCAATTTTGGTTGCCTTTTTCCTTAGTGCCGGTTACGCATTACTACTGCAACCCAAAGATAACAAATTGACACTCAACGAAAAAATTCAAACTTTTTGTACCGGAGGGGGTAACAAAAATATCATTTTGTTGGTGTTGATATTTCTCTTAGCCGGCGCTTTTTATGCACTCACTATCGATATTGGCGCAAGAGATGCCACGGTCAATATGGCGTTGAATTTTGTGCCTACCAGTTTGATATTGCCCGGTTTATTTCTTATCTGCTGTTTTATTTCGTTTTCCATGGGCACGTCAATGGGCACAATCACTGCTCTCACCCCTATCGGTGCTGGGCTTGCCGAGAGTTTAGGTGTATCAGCTCCTCTCGCTGTTGGAATTGTGGTGGGCGGCGCTATGTTTGGCGACAATTTGTCTTTTGTATCAGATACCACCATTGCAGCCACCCGCAGCCAAGGTGTGAAGTTGACGGATAAATTTAAGGCAAACTTACTAATTGCATTACCCGCTTCCCTCATTACCATCGCCCTGCTTAGCTTTGTCGATGTAACCACCAGCCAAGCGATACAGGCTGATGATTTTGATTTGTATAAGGTATTGCCGTACTTATTGATCATCTTAAGCGCGTTGGCTGGACTAAATGTGATCTTGGTACTCACTGTGGGAATTGTCAGTGCTGGTCTTGTTGGTTTGCTAGACGGCACATTTGATTTACTGGCGTTATTGACCAGCGTGCACAAAGGCATGGGCTGGATGCAAGACCTCTCTATGATAGCAGTGACAATAGGAGGGATTGTAGGCCTGATGCACGCCTATGGCGGTATTGCGTGGTTAATTAAAGTGCTCACCCAACGCATTAACTCTCGCCGTGGTGCAGAATTTAGTATCGCAACCCTTGTCAGCGTACTTGACCTGTCGGTGGCCAATAACACTATTGCGATAGTAACGGCAGGCCCCATTGCCAAAGACCTTAATGATCAATATGGTGTAGATCCTCGTCGAACTGCCAGCTTACTCGATGTATTCTCTTGCGCATTTCAGGGGATGGTACCCTACAGTGCACAGTTGCTCAGCGCCGCTGCGATTGCCGGTATTTCACCATTGGCCATTGCGGCCTATTGCTGGTATCCCATGCTGATTTTATTCATTGGGGTTTTATCTATCGTGTTTAACTTTCCGCGCTTCTCTGCGCCACTAGAACAAGAATAAGTGCTGATGTTGTGCCTAGGCGCGTTGTCGACTAGGCACTGCTTGCTGTTCACAGAACCCTTTCGCTGCGCGCATACCCGCTCGATACCCATACATTAACTTACGTTTATTCATGGTTAAGCGTTTCACACAAAACGTATCGTCAGGCGCAATAATATTGATTTTTACCCCTGCTGGCGGATTTTTAATAAACGCCAATGTGTCGTTATAAATTTGATCACGCTTGAGCATAGTGGCTAATAACGCGGGCTGGTGCTGATACATCTTATTGATAAGCCACGTCGCCTTTGCCGGTTTTTTTGTGTACCCCAGTGGTTGAGACAAAATAACAGTAATGTCTCTCGCCCCCTTTTCGTAAGCTTGAATTACGGGAATGGGGTCGGCAACGCCGCCATCAACATAGCGTATGCCATTAATTTCAGGTTGTTCACGATAAGACAGGGGTAATGCACAGGTTGCGACCATCAGACTATCGATGTTGTCTTTAGTAACGGGTAAATAGTCACATTGGCCCGATTCTGTATTCGTTACGCCAACAAAGACCTGCATTGAGCGACGATTATCGTCTACGGGAATAGGCAACGCATTTTTACAATGGTGCCACAACCAATGCACATCCGTCATATGGCCGCCCTTGATAAATCGAATAGGATCGAAGAAATCACGTGTTGTGGCATAGCGGGTAATAATGGTTTTACTCACCCCCTTACTGCCCGACACATACGTAGAGAGATTGGTCGCTCCAGCCGACACACCTATGGCGAAATCAAAATCGGTCTTTCCGTGTTTTAAGAAACCATCTAAAACACCTGCAGCAAATATACCGCGCATCGCGCCGCCTTCAACCACTAACCCTTTTTTCATCATGTGCTCCTTAACGCTCAACCTACTCCTCCGATCAGTTACGTTAAGTGTACGCCACACTTTTCGTCAAGGGCTAGTGAATAAATTTGGATGAGTTAATTCATTCTTTCGATGAATTACGGCAAAAAAAAGGCCCCGCATTGGCGAGGCCTTCTACTTTCTCACTGAGAACAACGAGTCACGGGTGCAATATACGCGACTAGTTTTGGCTCACGGTTAACCTTGGTTGACTGCCATCAGGGCCGGAAACCGTAAAGGTGTAGGTACCCGCGGCTACATCAATCAAGAGGTTATTATTGCTGTTACCTAAGGTTTTTGGTGTATCAATCGCAACGAGGTTACTGTCGGCATCGTTAGGATTACCAAAATTCACCGTAGACCAATCTTCTGACGCCACTTTAAACTCAGTTGCACCACCACCTAGTTCAACGGTAACCGAATAGGCGCCATTTCCTTGATAAACAAATTCATCATCTGCTCCCCACCCATTCATGCCACCACGCAAGAACACAGGAGTGGTACCAAAGAATGCTTCTTTAAACACGCCGATAGTGAGCGAATTACTGTCTGACGCGTTAAAGACAAACACATAGTCCGCAGACTCTTCAATTGTGAGTACCAAGTTGTCATTCGTCGCTGCGATAAACTGGGTGTTCCCGGGCGACACGGCTTTGTCTGCATCATCACCAGACACCGCGCCAAAGTTCACCGTCGCCCAATCTTCAGAAGCAACTTTAAATTCATAGGTACCCGGCTCCAGCGTTGCCGATACGGTATAAATGCCATCACCCTGATAACTAAAGGCCTGTTCTGTGCCCCAGCCATTCATTGCCCCGCGAAGATACACTGCGGTACCAAAATACGGTTCATCATAATTCACCGTTAATAGCGGCGCATCAGCAATACTAGCGTCTAACATAAATCGATAGGTGGTAGTCTCTGGCGCAGTAAATGACAAGTTATTGTTCGATTGTGCCAACGCAAAGTCAGTGGCAAACACAACTGTGCTATCGCCGCCGTCAGGCCCACCAAAGTTAACCGTCCCCCAGTCTTCAGAGGCCACCTTAAATTCATAAGATTCCCCTGCATTGAGTGCGATTGTCACTTCATATTTACCATCACCTACATACTGCATGGCATCATTGGTCGACCATCCATTCATGCCGCCTCTGATATACACAGTGGTATCACCAAACGGTACAACATCAGGGGCACCAGACGTTGCGGTAGCCGCTAAGCCGTAGGCTTGAGCGCCCATCTGTGGCTTAACAAACACAGCGGTGGTTAACGCTGGCACGGTGAAGGTACCGGCAGTTTCACCTTCAGTGAAGTTTGCACCACGAACTACCGTATCAACAGAATTCATTTGAGTTTGGTGTAACTCAAATCCTACAGCGGTTGCCACTTCAATGGATTTTTCTTCATAACTGGTGTTCACTACCACCATGATGGCATCAACCATTGGATCAATATCGGCAAGTTCAGGGCCCGTATCGCCGTTAGCGCCATCATCAATACTCATAGCAATCAGACCGCGCTGTTGACGCTCGCCTAAATTGTGAAAACCAATTCGATTGTTTATCGCTTCTGCGGTAGTTAAACGAAACAGTGGTGAATCACGGCGAATGGTCAAAAACTCATTGAATACGCTCGACGCAAATTCAATTTCGGTCATGGTTGCCGCACGCTCTGGCGCATAGACAAACTCGCCCATCTCAGCCCAACGAGATTGATTGTCTTGTGCTAGTGGCAGGCCAATATTCCAGTTGTTGCTTTGTTTAGTGAAGTCAACGCGGTTAAACCAATCACCCGCATCATAGGTATTGCGGTCCATAGACTTGGAGCGAAGCATGTCGCCACCCATTTGCAAAAATGGAATACCTTGCGACATCAATGGCAAAGTAATACCCATGTTTTGCGCACGCACACGCTCAGCAAGGGTCAAGGTATCTGGTAATACATAGTTAAACTGATCCCACAAGGTTTCATTGTCATGCTTAGACACATAGTTAATGATATCGGCCGGATCAGTAGCATAGCCACCTAAGTTACTCGCTTGGGTCGTATTGCCACTAGACGTGTTCAAGCGAAAATCGGTCAAGGTGCCTGCCAAACCCACTTTTAAACGGTCTTGATCGTAAAGCAATGAATCACTGTCTGGTTGGAATATATTACCTTGGCGAATCGCCTCGCGAATACGGTCGTTATAAGTACCAATTTCTGTACCTGCCATATTCAACTGATTCGCTTGCTCATAGCCGCGGTCAATTTTATTCCACCCTTCACCATAGAAGTAGTTGTCTTCGTCGATGGCTTGAATCGCATCGCGCAAACGTACCATGGTGTCTTTGGTCGCTTGGCTCATGATGTCAAAGCGGAAAGAGTCAAACTTATACTCAGTGGTCCACATCATTAGTGAATCCAACATGAGTTTTTCCATCATCTTGTTGCGTGGTTCCGTGTCTTCACAACAGGTTTCTTGCACCATTGCGCCAGTTTCTACGTCATAGCGATGGTAGTAACCTGGAACCACCTTATCGAGTACTGATTTTGAGTAAACACCCGATTCGTTGGTATGGTTGTACACCACATCCAATGCCACACGTAGGCCCATCTCATGAAGCGCTTGGTTCATGGCACGCATTTCAACAATGCGTGCAACACCATCAGCATCTGACGCATAACTGCCTTCTGGCACATTGAAGTGATGTGGATCGTAACCCCAGTTGAAGGTATCGTGGCTGCGCATATCATTCACGAGTGTTTGCGCTTTACCCGCTTCAGACAAAGGATCATAACTGTTGAAAACATCGATCAGTAGCGTGTTTGATGCCTCTTCTTCACACACAGCGGCATCGTTATTCAATAGACACAAATCGCCTACCGTGCTGTTTAAGTCTACGGTTTTACTCGTATCTTCATTTATCGAGGCAATATCGGCAGCTGGCAGCATATGGAAATGCGTGACACCTGCTTCCACCAGCTCCATTAAATGGGCGACAGGCAAAGAATTAGACTCGGTAAAGGCTAAATACTTACCGCGATTTGCCTCAGATGTTGATTCATCCAGTGCACTGAAATCGCGAATATGGCCTTCGTAAATCACCGCATCTTCGAAGTTTTCAATGGTTGGGATGTTTTGCGTATCCCAGCCTTCTGGCTTGAGGTCGTCGTCGCTGAGATTAACAAAACGAGAGAAACGCCCATTGGTTGAAACAGACACAGAATAAGGGTCTGTGACTTCTAAAGTTTCAATGCCTTCTGTCACATGGTGATACACAGTGACTTCATAGCGATACAAGGTGCGATCTAAAGTCGAATCGCCTTCATAACGCCATACACCAGAAGTGTCGTCGCGCACCATGTCAAAGGCGTTGGTTTGCACTTTGCTATCGTTATACGTTAATAGACGCACAGATTGGGCCGTTGGCGCCCAGACTGCGACGGTAATGCCTGAATCAGTATAAATCGCCCCCAGTTGTGCTTCATCGGCATCTTCTTCACCTTGAGTGTACAACGTATCAAGTACTACTGGAATTTGCACGCCCGTGGCCGCAACTAATTTATCGTCGCTGTTGTAACCGCCGAGTACCACTTGACCACGCAAATACATTTTGGCGTCGTCATTTGTCCAATCCCCAGCAAAGGCACTCATAGCGCTAAGATGCGGAGCAAGCGCAGTTTGTTCGTCAGTTAAGGTAACCGCCGACATAGCCAACGCCGTGCCATTGAGGCCGTTTTCTAGCGTGGTTTCAAGGCCAGCATTTGCGCTGTAATGCAATCGCACCGTTTCAACTTCTTCTGGTGTATTCCACAGTATGGTTTGTCCATCGAGCCAGTGTGCGCCACGCCCTTCAATGTCTACTGGCTGCTCGCCGAGCGACATAATGGGATATTCAAAAATACGTGGCTCACCAGACAAGGTGAAATTCATTCTGACGAAGGTTTCATCATCCTGAACCAGAGAGCCTTGGAAATCGGCGCCACCCATTTCTTTGCCGGCATCATCGGTGCCTTTATGAATAATAAAGTTGTGACAATCCGCGTATCCTTCTTTTAGATCCAGTACCCAATATGCGCCATAATTGGGGTCAATGGCCGTAGGCTGACGCCCGTTGGCCCAATCTGTGTCAGCATCGGCATACGCATCACAGGCGTCGTTATTCCAAGTGTGCAGTAGCCAGCCTTCGTATTCGCTGTCATTGGGGCTATTGTCAGCCCCCACCGCTGCGCGGTTGTAATACAATACAGCTTGATTTTCCGCAGGAAAAAATACTGGGTCAGGCAGTGTAGGATCAGCCCCAACAACGCAATCGTCGTTGGTTGCATTGGGTACAGTCGGAGCTGGACATTCGATGGGTTCTGGCTCAACGCAAGCCGTTCCATCATCATTGGGTACAAGTGGTAAATCACACACTAAGATGTCATTGGAGCCAGGTTTAACATCACTGCCTCCACCACAGGCGGACAGCATCAATGCGCACATTACAAGCAATACAGCGGCGCACAATCTAGATAAAGCGTTCATATTCAGATACTCCTGAATTCTCATTTGGATAACGTGTTTTCTCAGCATATTGGCGTGTGGTTGTTTCATAGTGAGTACGTCATCCCCAAGAAGTATTGGGTGCCAAAGAATTGAATGGTGCCGGTTTGTTCTTCAGACGAAAAATAGCTTCGTGTAGGTTCATCAGTAAGGTTATTTACTTGGAACAGCACGCGCATATTTTCAGAAATGTCATAAGACGCTTGATAGTCCACCACCAACTCATCATCAAAATTCACGGTTTGGTCATTCACCGCCACTTGCTCAGAGACAAAGGCGTCGCGGTAACGCGTAGAAACGCGAGTTTCAAAGCCTTCCCACTCCCAGAATAAAGTGAAGGTTGCAACGTTCTCTGATAGGCCTGGTAAACGACTGGCATACACGCTGTTGCCTGTTGTGCGTTGAATTTCACTTTCGGTGTAGGAATAACTGGCATTTACGCCTAATCCAGACAGTGCGCCGGGTAACATGGAATAAATTTGAGTATAGGCCAGCTCGATACCACGAATGTAACCCCCTTCGGCGTTGTTAATCGCGGTTTCATAACGGCCATTTTGGGTTGGCACTGTCACATAGATAGGGTCGTTATTTGCATCTAATGCGAGTTCTGGTGCTTGGCCTGCAAATTCAAGTTCAAGATAAACTGGCACTTCTACCGACTCAGGTACCACAAAACCGTTACCCGTAAAATCGTAGGGTTCTATCGCGATATTTTCGATAAACGATTCAATGTTTTTATAAAACGCTGCGGCAATGAAGGCGCCGTCAGACTCACTAAAATAGTACTCGTAGGACAAGTCATACTGCGTTGCGTAAAACGGGTTAAGATACGGACTATTTTGGGCAGACCCATTCACTCTGGCGTAGGGCTGCGACAAAGTAATTTCCCCTGAATCCCTATCCATTGATGCCGTGATGGTTTCAACATTCGTCGAGGCATTGGCTGCAAAGCGGTTGATTGGCGCTCGCCCCATCACCTTTGCAGCAGCTAGGCGCAATTGTGAATCGTCGGTCAACTTGAAATTCAAGTTTATCGATGGGAGCCAGTCATCGTATTCATGAGTAAGAATGGTCGAACGATAGAAATTATTGATGTATCCCAATTCGTCCATGATGTTTTGCGCGCCTGCGCTGGGGTCACTAACTTCTTCAGACGAACCCGGTAAAAATTGTGTCGCTCTTTGGAGTGTTGTAGAAGCTTGTTTTGAACGCACATATCGCACACCAATATTACCTGTGATCGGTAAACTCCCAATCTCAGTGTCAATATTCGCCATCAAATAGGCTGCGTTAACAGTTTCAAATACTTTGCCACTTTCCAGTACTGACCACGCAGTGGCTTGTGTTGCCCCTTCCTCACCATTAATAACACCTGCTGCAGCTGGCCCCCATGTTTGCGCTGGTTGAGGCACGCCATCGGGGAACCACGCATTCAACGCACTGTTGAGATCTACCGATAAATAGCTGGGGAAATAACTAAAATCTCCTTCCCAATCAACTTGCTCAACCAAATCACTGGTTAGCGCTAATGGTCCTTCGCTAATTGAAAAGCCACTGTCGTTACCATACTCAAACACCGAGCGGTCATTGGTGTACTCGCGATCAGAATAACGGGCACCAAACTCTACAGAAGATAAGAACGGGTTATCCAAGTAATATTGGAAATCCATGCGATAGGCATCAAGCTCATCAGTATTTTCATAAGGATAAATGCCGTACTTGCTGACCATTACACGGCCTAGGTCAGTAAAGGCGTCGGCCTGATTGAATGCAACATCAGGTAAGTTTAAGCCGTTTAGCTGATAGCTAATTTGCACATTGCGGTCAAATACAGGGCTGGCAGCCGTGGCATCTTCAGACACCAGTGACCACAATAAACCATTGCGGAAATTGCTCTCGGCTTTTGACAATGACACATCAAATTGGGCTGCCAAATTCTCGGTGACTTGCCATTCGGCTTTCACACCGTAGCTTTCTACCTGATCAAAATCTTGATTGTCATCATTGACCAATTCAACGCGGGTATCACTTTGTTTAGAACGAGAAAACGTGCCGCCTACTACGCTGTTATTAACAATAACGGGGTTGACGATATCGGCATTCACGCCGCCTAATTTCACTCGAAAGCCCCGCGCAAAAGCCTCTGAATCAAATTTAGAAATGAATGCGTCACCCTTGAGTTTGAATACATCATTAGGCGCCCATTCAATGGCTGCAATATAACCATCTCGGGTTTCTTCACCGCCCTTGTGCTGCATTTCAAACCCTTCGCTGATCAGTTCACATTCCACACATTGTTGTTCTTTAGGAATGTCTGAATTAGGGTTGTAATTTTCTTCGTCACCTTCAACGTGATCCACATCTACCTCACCGTTATAGGCAAAACCTATGAACTGCGTGGATACGCTGGGCTGGAACAATCTGGCATAACCTAACGATACGCCCAGCGTGTCATCCATAAACTTTCCTTGGTAAGAAAAGCTGATGCGATGACCAAATTCGGTAGCATCGGACACTTCTGAAGCGCGGTCGTTATACATGCCTCGAATATTGGCATTAAAGGTATGAGTTTTCTCATTCGCGAGCGCGCTAGCGGTTTGCAATTCAACCGTTCCTGCTACCCCACCTTCAATCAGAGACGCTTTGGGTGATTTGTATACCGCAGCTGAATTGATCAACTCGGAAGGGTATTGATCAAATTCAATAGCACGGCTTCCACTGGTAGACACCTGCTCTCGCCCATTTAAGGTAGAGAACACAAAATCACCGGCTAAGCCGCGAATGTTAATTTCAGCCGCTTGACCACCGGTTCTAACAGCAGAAATACCCGGTAGACGTGTTAACGCATCCGCCATTGAAACATCGGGCAAACCACCTAGGTCATCTGCTGATATTTGCTCTGATACGGTATCGCCAAAACGTTTTTGGTTGAGTGATTGAATTAAGCTGGTGCTAAAACCTTTAACTTCGATACGTTCGATGTCTTTGGTTTCATCACTTGAAGGAGTGTTTGTTTCCTGTGCTTGTATGGGCAAGGAAATCAAACCACCACTGATCATCGCAGCCATGATCAGGCTGGGTCTGAATGTTGTCATGAGTCCAATCTCGTATTGTTATTACGAGAGCTACCAAACCGTAGCCCCGTTTATTAATCCCAATACGATACTAGCCGTATGCACAATTTATCGACAACCAACTGCATACGTATTCATTTACATTTAAATTACTTTTTATTAATTATTTTTACTTTTAAGTGCTTTATTCGCTATTAAGACGGCATTAGTTGTTGTAATGCATTGTGATGAGAGGGGAAATTTAACGCACATCCTTGCATAAAACGGGCAATGTCTTGATCTTTGTAGAGGTCGCCTTTACCCGGTTGATTCGGCGCTAAGGCGGGATAGGCGCCATATCCCGACAACAAACAATGCCAAGAGGTCGCACCAAAATGAGAGGCGAGTTGCTGACGTTCAATTTCCTGCTCTAAGACTTCTCGTTTAAACCACACATCAAGTAACTGACCGAGTGAATCTGAAAAATGGGGGTTATTTCGGTTGTCACGCCAGTAATCCGAATCGTGTCGTGTGTTGAGCTTGTAGTGAGCGACAATGTAATCTCTCACCCTGTCAAATCGCTCTCGCACTCTTTGATTGTACTCCTTGGCGAATTGATTAGTGAATTGCCCTTTGAGCAAATAGTCAGCGAACATTTCTATACAGATTTGCACTAGATGCAAGGCTGTGGCTTCTAAAGGCTCAATAAATCCTTGGGAAAGCCCCAAACCAATACAGTTTTTACACCAATGTTGAGCGCGCTGCCCCACTCTCATCTTAAGATGACGGGCTTCCACGTCTGCATCGAGTAACCCTAATTCTCGCCGCAATTCAGTTTCAGCGTCATCTTTTTTCAGATAGCCATCGGCATACACATAACCATTGCCAAACCGGTGTGTTAGAGGAATTTTCCAGCGCCAACCACATGCCATAGCAACGGATTCGGTTTGTACTGGAATATCGTTTTCCATTGACGTAGGCAACACAACTGCCGCGTTGTTAAACAAGTTATCGCCAAAAGATTCAAATGGCACACCCAGGGTTTTCTCTAGTAAGACCGCCGCAAAGCCCGAGCAATCAACAAACCAATCTCCGTTGATAACTTCTCCATTGTCACAACGCAGCGACGCTATACTCCCATCAACATGCTGTTCAACTGTTGTTACCCGAGTTTGGTAATGTGTTACGCCTTTTGATACTGCACGTTTAGCCAAAAATCCGCCTAACAGGTGGGAATCAAAATGGTAGCCATACTCCATTCTGAAAGGAAAGTGTTCCGGCGTAATTGGCGCTAGCCCCTTTTGTGCGAGTACACCATTTAATAAAAAGGAATCAGGTAAAGTGTGGGTGTCTAACCCCAAACGCCGAGTACGACAATTGGTGTAAAATGCTCGTTCTGTGAAGGTATCAACCTGAGAAATAAACGGGTGACTGTAACTCGTAATACCCGATTGAGGAGACCAACCAGTAAACTGAATATTCGATTTATACGTGGCGTTGCATTCGGGCATCCATTCAGATTCTTTAATGCCTAGCATGTCGAAGAAACGTTTCAGCGTGGGCGTTGATCCTTCCCCCACCCCAATAATACCGACTTCAGGTGATTCAACTAGCGTAACGGTAACCTTGTCGGCTGGTAACAGGTGATGGAATAAATTTGCTGCCATCCACCCCGCTGTGCCGCCCCCCAATATCACTATGTTTTGCATACCTTACCTCACAGCGTTACAGCGGATGAGCGAACTAACGATGCGAGATAATCATCGTGCGAAGGCAATGATGATAAAGGCTCGTTTTTCAGGGCTTTAATGCGATCTAGTGTCGTCAGCAATTGCTGATCCGACATATTGTTAACAACAGGATGGTAGTCTTGAGGTAATATCCCTTGCCCTATCATCACTTGTAGCCAAGACCCTTCCATAAACAAATCATTTTGATCTCTAAATAATTTACCATTCGCCGCAAAAAGTGCCATTTTGTGTTTCAGTGTCTCAGGCAGGTCGACTTGGCGTCGGTCACGCCAAAATGCTGAGTCATTACGCTCGTTCAAATAATAGTGCATGACAATAAAATCTCGAATTTGCGTAAACTCGCGTTCCGATTGCGCGTTGTACTCAGCTTGTACTACTTTATCAATGCCCTGATGGGGAAAGAGTTGCAGTAACCTAACAATACCTGACTGGATCAAATGAATACTAGTAGACTCAAGCGGCTCTACAAATCCACTCGACAAACCAATAGCAACAACATTTTTGTTCCACTGCTTGCGCCTTCTACCAGTGGTAAAAGAAATCACTCTCGGGTCGTCTGTCGCGGGTGTATCTAAATGATTAAGTAAAATCGCACTGGCCTCATCGTCACTCAAATAACGAGAGCAATACACATGGCCATTGCCGTTTCTATGCTGTAATGGAATTCGCCATTGCCAGCCAGACTCGTGTGCAATGGAACGCGTGAAAGGTGCGGTGTGTTTATGTGGCTCAGAAGGCACTGCAATGGCTTTGTCACACGGTAACAAATGGGACCAATCGTCGAATCCTGTGCCTAATGTTTTTTCAATCAAAAGAGCACTAAACCCCGAACAATCGATAAAAAGATCGCCGTCTATCATCTGCCCGCTATCAAGAACTAAACGCTGTACATCGCCTGACACAGGATCGACGATAACTCGGTCTACTTTGCCCTCTGTGCGTGTTACACCGAGTTTCTGGCTGAATTGATTAAGGAATTTTGCATACAAAGCGGCATCAAAATGATAAGCGAAAGGCAGTGACAATGCGGGATCTTTGGCGTTAATTTGCGAAAACTTGCCCGCTTCACAACACAAATAGTTTAGGTCGTAATCCCACAGGGATTCTGTTCTCCCCAGCGTTTTCGCTTTTAACCATAAATGATGAAAATGACAAAACGCCATGCTTTTACCAGGGGAACCAAACGAGTGATAATATTGCTCGCCTTTCACTCGCCAATTTTCAAAACGAATGGCAAGCTTAATTGTGGCTTGTGTTTCACGAACAAACTCGGCTTCGTCCAACCCCAATACATTATTCACCAATCGTATAGGCGGGATTGTGGCCTCTCCCACCCCCACCGAGCCTATGGCATCAGATTCTACTAACTCGATATCGACCGCAACGCCCAGTACTTTTTTCAATAACGCAGCAGACAACCAACCTGCGGTACCGCCACCTAAAATCACCACTTTGTTTATCGGCTTTTTCATGCGCTAATTCTTACCTTTACACCACTTTCACTCACTAACATCTTGAGTACAAATAAAAAAACCACTGCTAAATTAATAGTAGTGGTTTTTTAGTCATACGGGGAAGTTTATCCCCTATGCGAGCCGTTACTTAAAACTCGTAGTTAAAACCGAGCAAGTAGTTTGCTCCAAAGCTTTGATACTTAGTCACTTCACGCGGATCTGCATTAGTTTGCAGCGTATCTTCATCCGTTAAGTTCTGACCTTGCAAGGTGATACGTAACCCGTCGAGCATTTCAATGCCTGACTCACTAAAGTCATAAGCAATCTGTGCATCCCATAATTCAGAACCTTGATCAATGGTTTCTTCTAATGCCAAGCTCAGACCACGGACTTCAGTGGTAAATTCAGAGCGTTTACGACCAGAAACACGGAACTCCCAACCATTGCTCTCGTAGTAAGCCGTGAGCTGATAGGTCTCTTCTGAAAGTCCTGGTACATGGGTTCCATCGTCCATTTTTCCGTCCAGGAAGCTGGCACTCGCTACGATCCCAAAGCCTTCTAAACTCTCGTGGATAACTTCAAGCGGTACGCTAGCCTGTAACTCCCAGCCGCGAACAAAGCCTTGTAAACCGTCTTCTTTAGCACTTACAAAGCCCATGTAAGTCGCAGGAGTTTGCCCCTCAGAACCTTGGTGATAGCTAGGAATGTACAAATCACTGAAATCTTCTAGCAAGCTAGAATCACGGTGCCAGTTACGCAAGTCTTTAAAGAAGAAAGACACTGCAAAGTAGCCCGCATCAGCAAAATAGTTTTCATACGCTAGGTCGAACTGATTC
Organism: Alteromonas sp. ABE4_545; assembly: GCF_056161325.1. NCBI lineage: Bacteria > Pseudomonadati > Pseudomonadota > Gammaproteobacteria > Alteromonadales > Alteromonadaceae > Alteromonas > Alteromonas sp. ABE4_545. The sequence goes on along the minus strand of NZ_JBSWYY010000008.1, from coordinate 122,784 downwards.
GCTGCCAAAGGACGCAGATTTGGGTTGCCTGAACCGCCACTCCATGGACCATTTTCAGGATCGGTCGAGGTAATGTTATTGTCATTGAATGAAAAGCTTACCTGAGTATTAGGGCGCATATCATCCATACGAGGACGGCTCTCTACACGAGACATGGCAGTACGAATAAACTGGCCTTCAGCAATTTCAAAGCTCAAGTTCAAGCTTGGTAAATAGCTGCGATAGTCTGCCCCACCGGAAACAGGTGTTGCTTCGGTGTACCCGTCGGCATTCGATACAGTACTAAAGCCAGTTGACGACTGGTCCTGATCAACAATTTGCATGCCGATGTTACCGCGCATGAACACATCACCAAATTCAGCTTCCAGGTCAACTTTAGTGAATAGGGTCAGTAGCTTTTCTTGTACTTCATAGGTGTCACCTAGACGACCGTTGTCTACAAGTGCTGCGTCATTAGCCGTGTAGTAACCACTGTTGTACAAGCCAAGCGCGTCATACGCCAAAATACCTTCGATGCCGATAAAGCTCAGGTCTGCTACACCCAGTACATCAGGAATTGGACCATCATCAGGATATTCTGGTGCAGTCAGGTAATAACCTTGGTTTACTTTGCTCTTTGAGCGATCAGAATAAACTAGGCCTGCTTTAATGCCTGTTACGTAGCCGTAATCAACAAAGCCTTCTACTTCAATACGCGCTGTGTCTAAACTTTCTTCAAAAACAGGTTCGTTTACGTAACCGTCTTGTGCGTCACTACCAAACAATGGGTTACCCCAGGCTTGTGGACCCGCCAAAGTAATTAAGCTTTCATCGGTATAATCTACAGGGTCAATAGTGGGGTGATCAGAATACATCACTCCGGTTGATGTCATGGTCCAAGAGCGAGCAGCCATTGGGCGACCGTCTTGCCCTGCACGACCGACACCTGAATAACTCTCAATATTTTGAATCGTTTTATCAACATCACCAGTAGACAAATCAATGGTTGCTGACCAATCATCACTAATGAGATATTCCACATTCAAACCAAATGTAGTGAGCTCTGCGTCTTTGCTCTCCGCATCGTTGCGGATCACTGAATAATAACCGTCGTAATAACCAGACGTTACAAAGCCGTCTTCCACGCCAGTAATGGTATATTCAGACGTACCCCACTCGGCACCACCTTCTTCAAGACCACGGAAAACTTTGTCTTCTGTAAAGTCGATATAAAGTGCGTCTAATTGAAAAGTGAGCTTGTCAGTGGGCGCATATTGGACCACTGCAGCAATTGAATCACGCTTCATCATCGCTGAACGTACAAAAGAATCATGACCACCCAATATGGTGGTTCCTTCTGGTACGCTAACACCTTCAGCCGCGTTGTCTGCGTTAGCAGTGGCATAACCCCAACCACGGAACTGCTCTTCTTGTGAAGGCGACTCCATCGAAGCAATCGTTAGTGCAACTCCTAGCGTGTCGTTAGCAAAGGAATCAACATAGTTCAAAGAGAAACGATGGCCGTTATCATCAAAATCAGGGTTAGCTGATTCCATACCGTTTTGTTCAAACGAACCGTTGAAGGTAATAGAGCGTTCTTTACCCAATGGTTTAATTGTCTGAAGATCTACCGTGCCGCCGATACCTTGAGCCATCAAGCCCGCTTCAGGTGTTTTATACACCAGTACATTGGCAACAATTTCAGAAGGGTATAAATCGTATTCAACACCACGGTTATCACCCATTCCAAGCAATTCACGCCCGTTGAGTGATGTACCTACGTAGTTCTCATTAAAACCGCGAACTGACAAACCGCTACTACGGCCGTCACGACGTTCACCTGCCAAACCTGGCAAGCGTGCAAGTGACTCTGCAATACTGGTGTCGGGTAATTTACCGATATCTTCCGCTGAAAGCGCCTCTACAACAGACGTATTGTCCATTTTAATTGCTTGTGCACGCTGTAGACTGCCGCGAATACCTGATACAGAAATCACTTCTACATCTTGTACCACTTTTTCATTTTCTTCTTGCGCGAGTGCCGGTGAAGCGGCAAAAGCAACGCCACTTGCAATAAACGCAGCTTTAATAAGGTTTGGTTTAAAGTGTGTCATAGTTTTATGTCCCGTGTGTTATCACAGAGATTGCCTAACTGCGCCCTACGCGAACAAAGCAATCGTCTGATTTCAGGAGCATACTACTCTTGCCCTCCCCCCCACTCAATTATATGCATACGTATTCAATAAAATTAGTACACATCTCATTAACAGCAAAGGTTGTTTTTTAACCTTGAGCCAGGCCACAAAAACAAACCCAAACCACTGTTTTTAATTAACTTTATTTTTTAGTAAAATTTTTAAGAAAGACTAATGTTAAGTTAAATGAGATACCGAATTAAACCAAACAAAACCGTTAACTTTACATTTACACGTAATCAAGAACACATTAATACCGTGTTTGGATGGCATTTTGATGGGAAATAGATAGGCATAAAAAAACCCCGGATAAATCCGGGGTTATTGAAAGCTTTACGAAAACGCGTTGATTACCAACCCGTTGTTTCGCGTAGCGCTTTACCGATATCAGCAAGAGAGCGAACCGTTTTAACACCTGCATCTTCAAGTGCTTTAAACTTCTCGTCTGCTGTACCTTTACCGCCAGCGATAATCGCACCAGCGTGGCCCATACGTTTGCCCGGAGGTGCCGTAACACCAGCAATGTATGAAACAACCGGCTTAGTCACGTTAGCTTTAATAAACGCTGCCGCTTCTTCTTCAGCAGTACCGCCGATCTCACCGATCATAACGATAGCTTCAGTTTGAGGGTCTTCTTGGAACATCTTCAAGATGTCGATAAAGTTAGAACCAGGGATAGGATCACCACCGATACCAACACAAGTAGACTGGCCGAAACCTTCGTCAGTTGTTTGCTTAACCGCTTCGTACGTCAACGTACCAGAACGTGAAACAATACCAACTTTACCTGGCTTGTGGATATGGCCAGGCATGATACCAATTTTACACTCTCCAGGAGTAATAACACCTGGACAGTTAGGACCAATCATGCGTACGCCTTTCGCTTCAACGTACTCTTTCACATAAAGCATATCCAATGTAGGAATACCTTCTGTGATACAAACGATAAGCTCAATACCTGCGTCTGCAGCTTCAACGATAGAATCTTTACAGAATGGAGCAGGAACGTAGATTACTGTTGCGGTTGCACCAGTCGCTTCTACTGCTTCACGTACTGTGTTGAATACTGGCAAACCTAAGTGCTCTGTACCACCTTTTCCAGGTGTTACACCGCCAACCATTTGCGTACCGTAAGCGATAGCTTGTTCAGAGTGGAAAGTACCTTGACCACCAGTAAAACCCTGACAGATAACTTTGGTATCTTTATTAATTAATACTGACATTATTTGCCCTCCGCAGCTGCAACAACTTTCTGTGCTGCATCCGTTAGCGACTCAGCAGCAATAATATCTAAGCCAGAGTTAGCAAGTACTTCACGGCCTAGTTCTGCGTTTGTACCTTCTAGGCGTACAACTACAGGTACTTCTACGCCAACTTCCTTCACTGCACCGATGATACCTTCAGCGATCATGTCACAACGTACAATACCACCAAAGATGTTAACCAATACGGCTTTCACGTTGTCGTCAGAAAGGATGATTTTGAATGCTTCAGCAACACGTTCTTTCGTCGCGCCGCCACCAACATCCAAGAAGTTAGCAGGCTTACCGCCGTGTAGGTTTACGATATCCATCGTACCCATTGCAAGGCCAGCACCGTTAACCATACAACCAACGTTGCCGTCTAGTGCTACGTAGTTAAGTTCCCACTGAGCAGCATGAGCTTCACGCGCATCTTCTTGCGAAGGATCGTGCATCTCTTTTACTTTAGGCTGACGATATAGTGCGTTGCTGTCGATACCTACTTTAGCGTCAAGACAGTGCAAGTTGCCATCTGTTTTGATCACTAGAGGGTTGATTTCGATTAGCGCAACGTCTAGGTCTTCAAACATCTTAGCAAGGCCAAGGAAGATCTGCGTGAACTGCTTGATTTGCACGCCTTCAAGACCTAGTTTGAATGCCATTTCGCGAGCTTGATAAGGCTGAGGACCAACAATTGGGTCGATTTCAGCTTTAAGGATTTTCTCTGGCGTTTCTTCAGCAACGGTTTCAATTTCTACACCGCCTTCTGTTGAAGCCATGAAAACAACACGACGTGATGTACGGTCAACAACTGCACCTAGGTACAATTCGTTAGCGATGTCTGTGCAAGACTCAACCAAAATTTTGCTAACAGGCTGACCATTTTCATCAGTCTGGAACGTCACCAAATTTTTGCCTAGCCAGTTATCAGCGAAAGCGCGGATGTCATCTTTACTCTTAACTAACTTTACACCGCCAGCTTTACCGCGACCACCGGCGTGGACCTGACATTTTACTACCCACTCGTTACCGCCAATACGGTCAGCCGCTTCGACAGCACCTTGAGCAGTATCAGCTGCGTATCCTTCAGAAACAGGCAAGCCGTATTCTTTGAATAGCTGCTTACCTTGATATTCATGCAAATTCATGGTGTTTCTATCCGATTTTTATTTAAACAAAAGCCGCTTATGCGGCTTGATTCAACAACGCTGGTAGGTGTGCCCCAAATACCAGCTGTGAGAAAGGCAACACTAACACTAGGTTGCCCTTCACACAAAGCGAGACTGAAATCTCTTACACATCAAGCAGTAGACGAGTAGGATCTTCCAGCATTTCTTTAACTGTGACCAAGAAGCCAACAGATTCTTTACCATCAATGATACGGTGGTCGTATGACAACGCCAAATACATCATTGGGAGAATTTCAACTTTACCATTTACTGCCATTGGACGATCTTGAATTTTATGCATACCCAAGATTGCGCTTTGCGGCGGGTTAATGATTGGCGTAGACATCAAAGAACCGAAAACACCACCATTTGTGATAGTGAAGTTACCGCCTTGTAGCTCAGCCATAGACAGCTTACCATCTCGGCCCTTAAGTGCGAGTTCTTTAATACCTTTTTCAACACCAGCCATACCTAGTGTATCTGTGTCTTTCAACACTGGAGTCACTAGACCACGAGGCGTTGAAACGGCAATAGAGATGTCGAAATAGTTGTGATATACGATGTCATCGCCATCAATTGACGCGTTAACTTCTGGGAAGCGCTTCAACGCCTCTGTTACCGCTTTAACGTAGAAAGACATAAAACCAAGGCGAATACCGTGGCGCTTTTCAAAGCTTTCTTGATATTGCTTACGAAGCTCCATAATTGGCTTCATGTTAACTTCGTTAAAAGTAGTCAACATAGCCGTAGAGTTTTTAGCTTCTAGTAAACGGTTTGCAATTGTCTTACGCAGACGTGTCATAGGCACACGTTTTTCAGAGCGCTCGCCCGCAGGTGCAACTGCCGCTTCTGTTTTCGCTGGCGCAGAGGCTGGTGCCGCTCCGCCTTTTAGGTGCTTCTCAACGTCTTCTTTGGTGATACGACCATTTTTACCTGTGCCTTTAACACTGGCAGGATCAACGCCTTTTTCAGCAAGTAAACGACGTACTGATGGGCTCAATGCATCGCTTTCTTCTGCAGAAGATTCTTCCTGCGCCGCCGCAGGAGCTGCAGCTGACGCTGCACCTTCAACAAACTTAGCAATCACAGCTTCAGCGGTCACTGTCGCGCCTTCTTCTGCTAGTACTTCACTGATTGAACCGTCAGCCGGAGCAACCACTTCTAATACTACTTTATCGGTTTCAATATCTACCAAATTCTGGTCACGGCTTACCGCTTCACCAGGTTGAACATGCCATGTTGCGATTGTTGCGTCAGCAACAGATTCAGGCAATACAGGAACTTTAATATCCACTTCTTTACCACCAGAGGCTGCAGGTTTTTCTTCTTTCTTCGCTGGTGCTGCTTCTGCTTTCGCAGGTGCCGCTGCACCACCCTTTTCTAAATGAGCAATGACTTGTTCGCCAAGTACCGTTGCACCTTCTTCATCGAGAATGTCGCCAATAACACCATCTTCAGGTGCGACGACTTCCAATACTACTTTATCAGTTTCAATATCAACCAAATTTTGGTCGCGTGTTACTTTGTCCCCGGCTTTTACGTGCCAGGTTGCAATGGTAGCATCGGCAACTGACTCAGGTAGAACCGGAACTTTAATCTCAATTGTCATCTCTGTTCCTTATTTGATAGTGAGTGCGTTTTCAACCAGAGCTTTCTGTTGCTGGTTGTGAACGGATACATAACCGACCGCAGGCGAAGCTGAAGCTTCACGGCCAGCGTAGGATAATTTCGCGCCATCTGGGATCGCTTGCCAGAAATGATGCTGACTGCAATACCAAGCACCTTGGTTTTGTGGCTCTTCTTGGCACCAAACCCAATCTTTTACATGACTGTATTGAGCAACAATTTTCGCACATTCTTCTTGTGGGAATGGATATAGTTGCTCTAAGCGAATAATCGCTACGTCATCTTGCTCGTTCTTACGACGTTGTTCTAGCAAGTCGTAGTAAACCTTACCAGAACACATTACAACGCGTTTCACTTTGCTTGGTTCAAGGTCATCAACTTCGCCAATAACATTGTGGAATACGCCTTCTGCCAGCTCTTCCATTGATGAAGTAGCAAGCGGATGACGTAGCAAAGATTTAGGCGACATAACAATCAGTGGCTTACGCATTGGGCGCACCACTTGACGTCGAATCATGTTAAATACTTGCGCTGGCGTAGATGGTACACATACCTGCCAGTTGTGGTCAGCGCATAGCTGCAAGAAACGCTCTAAGCGTGCAGAACTGTGCTCAGGGCCTTGTCCTTCGTAACCGTGAGGAAGTAAAACGGTCAAACCGCACAAGCGGCCCCACTTTGCTTCACCCGAGCTAAGGAACTGGTCAAATACCACTTGAGCGCCATTAGCAAAGTCACCAAATTGCGCTTCCCAAATGGTCAGAGTTTCTGGCTCTGCCGTTGCAAAACCGTACTCAAATGCCATTACGGCTTCTTCAGACAGCACTGAATCGTAGATTTCAATTTTGCCTTGATCATCGGCAATATGCTGAAGTGGCATGTAATCTGTGCCATCAGTCTGATTGTGCAATACCGCATGACGGTGGAAGAAAGTGCCTCGGCCTGAATCCTGACCTGTCATACGAATATCGTTACCTTCGGCAACAATGGTCGCATAAGCAAGCGTTTCAGCCATACCCCAATCTAACAAGCGTTCACCGGCAATCATTGACTTGCGATCTTGATATAGCTTGTTTACGCGAGATTGAAGTTTGTGCTCTTCAGGATAAGACGTGATCGCTGTGCCAAGCTCTTTTAAACGCTCAACACTCAACGCACCATCGTATGGCGCATCCCAGTCATGCCCTAAGAAAGGACGCCAATCAACTGAGTGCTCAGTCATTGGGCGCCATTCTTCTACCACACACGCACCGTGATCCAATGCTGCGCGGTAGTCTGCAATCATTTTATCCACTTGCTCAGCACTTAACACACCTTCAGCAGCTAGCTGATCGGCATATATCGCGCGAGGAACAGGATGTTTTTTGATTTTTTGATACATCAACGGCTGAGTCGCATTTGGCTCATCCGCTTCGTTGTGACCGTGACGACGGTAACACACTAAATCGATAACCACGTCACGCTTGAATTTGTTGCGGTAATCAAGCGCAAGCTTGGTTACAAACAATACCGCTTCTGGGTCATCGCTGTTCACGTGGAAAATAGGCGCCTGTACCATTTTTGCGATATCAGTACAGTACTGCGTAGAGCGCGTATCGACCGTTTTAGAAGTGGTAAAACCAACTTGGTTGTTGATGACAATACGAACCGTGCCACCTACCGCAAAACCACGGGTTTGTGACATGTTAAAGGTTTCTTGAACAACACCTTGGCCAGCGATAGCTGAGTCACCGTGGATAGTAATTGGCAATACCTTACTGGTGTCGTGATCGCGACGTTCTAGACGAGCACGCACAGACCCCATTACTACCGGGTTTACAATTTCCAAGTGAGAAGGGTTAAATGCCAACGCCAAGTGTACATTACCACCTGGTGTCGCGAAATCTGAAGAATAACCAGCGTGATATTTAACATCGCCTGAGCCTAGGGTATCGTCGTGTTTACCAGAAAACTCGTCGAACAGCACCGACGGGTTCTTACCCAACACGTTAACCAATACGTTCAAACGACCGCGGTGAGCCATACCCACGACCACTTCTTTAGCACCCTTGGTTCCGGCTTCGGTGATCAAACCTTTCAGCATAGGAATGAGCGCATCGCCCCCTTCCAATGAGAAACGTTTAGCACCAGGGAATTTAGCACCCAGATACTTTTCCATGCCATCTGCTGCGATCAAACCTTTTAAGATGCTGACCTTTTCAGATTTGTCGATGGTTGGATTAGCCTGGACCGATTCTATACGTTGTTGCAACCAACGTTTTTGCTCTGTATCGGTAATGTGCATGTACTCAGCACCAATAGAGCTGCAGTAAGTACGATTTAGCGATTTAAACAACTCGCCCAAAGGCATGGTTTCTTGCCCGATAGCATAGGAACCTACGTTGTAAATCGTTTCGAAATCTTCGTCTGAAAGACTGTGATGTGACAACTCTAAGTCGCGAACGCGCTCTTGCTGCCATAAACCAAGTGGGTCTAGATTGGCATGCTGATGACCACGGAATCGGTAAGCATTGATTAACTGCAACACTTTCACTTGTTTAGAGTCAGAAGTACTCACATTTGCTGCCGGAGCAGATGACATTCGTGCCGTTGGGCCGAGTGCTGCGAGTTTCTTAAAATGATCTCGAATTGTAGAGTGCTTGCTTTCTAATTCCACGCCTTCCACTTTGGGAAGTTCATCGAACACCTGGCGCCAGGAATCAGACACACTTTGCGGGTCATCGAGGTATGCTTCATAGAGCTCCTCGACATAGGCTGCATTTGCTCCAGCCATATGCGACGAATCCCACCACGCTTTCATCACGCTTTCTTGCATTATTGTGCCTTGCTACGTTGTCGTAAAACTAATTGTCGATTGGCGATAATATCATCACCGATTTATACAAAAAAATAGCCATCCCCGAGCGGATGGCCATTTAGAGCTTAGCTATCGTTCAAACACGAAGTTTGAAAGAAATATAGTACTAAACAGCCCGTTGTAAAAGCATCGACTTAATCTGGCCGATTGCTTTAGTCGGGTTAAGTCCTTTCGGACAAACACTTACGCAGTTCATAATACCGTGGCAGCGGAACACACTGAATGCATCATCGAGATCATTCAAGCGCTCTTCTGTTGCAGTATCACGACTATCGATTAAGAAGCGATATGCGTGTAACAAGCCTGCTGGTCCGATAAATTTGTCTGGATTCCACCAGAACGACGGACATGATGTTGAACAACAAGCACAAAGGATACACTCATAAAGCCCATCTAACTTTGCACGTTCTTCAGGCGACTGCAAATGTTCGCGCGCTGGCGGCTGTTTGCTGTCGTTAATCAAGAACGGCTTGATCTTCTCATACTGAGTATAAAACTGTGTCATGTCGACAACCAAGTCACGCACGACGGGCAACCCAGGCAGCGGACGAATCACAATCTTACCTTTTCCAAGCGCCGACAGCGGTGTAATACATGCTAGGCCGTTCTTGCCGTTCATGTTCATACCGTCAGAGCCACACACACCTTCACGGCATGAACGTCTAAATGATAATGTGGGGTCTTGCTCTTTTAAAGCAAGTAACGCGTCCAACACCATCATGTCTTGACCTTCTTTCACCTCAAGCGTGTATTCTTGCATTTTAGGTGCGTTATCAACCTCAGGGTTGTAACGATATACTGAAAAGTTTAATTGCATGATACTTAGCCTCTCTTAATATGAACGCACTTTAGGCGGGAACGCTTCCCGAAGCTTAGGCGCCATATTGACATCACGTTTCAACATAGACTCAGACTGCGGACGGTAGATTGAGTGACACAACCAATTCTCGTCATCCCGCTCTGGGAAGTCAAAGCGGCTGTGCGCACCACGGCTCTCTGTCCGGAAGTTTGCGGCTACTGCTGTGCTGTACGCGGTTTCCATCAGGTTGTCTAGCTCTAAACACTCAATACGCTGTGTATTGAAGTCTGAACTCTTGTCATCCAATCGAGCGTGCTGTAGGCGCTCACGGATTTCCTGAAGCTGTTTAAGGCCTTCAGCCATTGCGTCACCTTCACGGAATACCGAGAAGTTAAGCTGCATGCATTCCTGCATATCTTTTTTGATTTGAACTGGATCTTCGCCCTTACCTTTTTCGCTGTTTTCCCAACGATTAAAGCGAGACATTGCGGCTTCAAGGTCAGATTCTGATGCATCGCGAGTTGGCGCGATTTCATTGAGTTTTTCACCCAAGTGAAGACCTGTCGCACGACCGAATACAACCAAGTCGAGCAATGAGTTTCCGCCTAATCGGTTAGCACCGTGTACAGATACACAAGCAATCTCACCACAAGCGAACAAACCGTTAACTACGTGATCATTCCCATTTTCGTCAACTGTCAACGCTTGACCGTGAACGTTTGTTGGAATACCACCCATCATGTAATGGCAAGTTGGGATGACTGGAATTGGCTCTTTAACCGGATCAACGTGAGCAAAAGTACGAGACAACTCAAGAATACCAGGCAAACGAGACTCAAGAACGTCTTTACCTAGGTGGTCTAGCTTAAGCTTACAGTGAGGACCCCAAGGACCATCACAACCACGACCTTCACGAATTTCGGTCATCATTGAACGCGCAACAACGTCACGACCTGCAAGGTCTTTTGCGTTTGGTGCGTAACGTTCCATGAAGCGTTCGCCGTCTTTGTTGAGTAGATAACCACCTTCACCACGACAACCTTCAGTTACTAGCGTACCCGCCCCAGCGATACCTGTTGGGTGGAACTGCCACATTTCCATGTCTTGCACAGAAACGCCTGCACGCAGTGCCATACCAACACCGTCACCAGTATTGATGTGAGCGTTAGTCGTTGATGCAAAGATACGCCCTGCACCACCTGTTGCTAGTACAACAGCTTTCGACTTGAAGTAAACGACTTCACCGGTTTCGATGTCGATAGCAGTACAACCGACTACGTCGCCATCTTGGTTTTTAACCAGGTCAAGGGCATACCATTCAGAGAATACTTTCGTTTTGTTTTTTACGTTCTGCTGGTAAAGCAAATGAAGTAACGCGTGACCCGTACGGTCTGCAGCAGCAGCTGTACGCGCAGCTTGTTCGCCACCAAAGTTCTTCGATTGCCCACCAAATGGACGTTGATAAACGCGACCGTTTTCGAAGCGAGAGAATGGCAAACCCATGTTTTCCATTTCGATAATCGCTTCAGGACCGGTTTTACACATGTATTCAATGGCGTCTTGGTCGCCAATGTAATCAGACCCTTTAACGGTATCGTACATGTGCCATTCCCAGTTATCTTCATGGGAGTTACCGAGTGCCACTGTAATACCGCCTTGGGCAGAAACAGTGTGAGAGCGTGTTGGAAATACTTTAGAAAGAAGTGCACAAGACTTTCCAGACTGCGATATTTGTAGTGCAGCACGCATGCCTGCACCACCGGCGCCGATTACAACGGCATCAAATTCATGAACTGGTAAACTCATATTACACTCCCAACAAAACAAACAGACCAACAACAACGTACGCAAAGGCAATAAGATTCAGAACATACTGAATAACGGTGCGAACGCCTGGCGCTTTTACGTAATCGGTAAGGACTTGCCATAAACCGATACGCACGTGAATCATTACTGATACTAGCGCGGCCATTGTAAAAGTTTTCATTGCCAGACCAGAAAACAGGCCTTGCCAAATTTCAAACGTGATGTTGTCCGTGGCGATAAAATACCACGCCATAAAGATGCTGTAAGCGGCGATAATAACCGCAGTGGCGCGCAAAGATACATAATCTTGAACACCATTACGTTTAACACTTGCCTGATTAGTTACCATAGTGCGACCCCTAATACGACCGTCAGAATTACCCACAAACCGATGATGATTTGTGCACTTAGGTTACCTGACTCCAATTCTTCCCAATGCCCCATATCCATGATGCCATGGCGAATGCCACCAAGGATGTGATAAGTCAGCGCAGAAGCTGTGCCGATGGCAATGACTTTTCCAACAATTCCATCAAGCAATCCTTGCACATTTGTGAATCCTTCTGGAGATGATACCGAAACGGCCCATGCCCAGATCACAAACAAAAGTGCAAAAAACATTGCTACACCGGTAACGCGGTGAAGAATTGAAGAAATAGCAGAAGGAGGAAATTTAATAGTATTAAGTTCTAAATTTACTGGTCTTTGCTTTTTCACAATAAATGCCTGTTTTAATCCGTAGGGATAATGATCAACCTCTATTATAGATGTCCTGAAAGGTTAACCTAGATTATTACCTGTTAATTGCCTCATCCATTGAGTTGTTAACAATTTGTGAATTTTTTATTACTTGATTAACAGAATGATTATTCAAGAAATTCAAGTAGCCAAGAGTATATCCACGGCATAGTATAATTACAATTTTTTGTGCTTTATTAGAACTTTAGTCGTACAAGGTTTCACCAACTGTTGAATTACACTAGTTTAACGATAAATAAACTGGTTTATAATTAGTAACAATTTAGAATATTTATTGTGTATATACGCATTTAAATTGACTTCGCACCGTAGAATAAAGTAAAACTACGCCACTTTTCCCAACGAGGCAGGCAAATTTCGCCTGTGATCGCTGCAAACAGAAAATTCTGAGGAGAGCATTTATGGCAGATCAGAAAGCCATCTTAAAAGCAGGCGACAAGGAAATTGAACTTCCAATTTTAGTCGGTACTGAAGGTCAAGATGTTATTGACGTTCGCGCATTAGGTTCACACGGCTACTTCACCTTTGACCCTGGTTTCATGGCCACTGGTTCATGCGAGTCTGAAATCACTTATATCGATGGGGCAAAAGGTGTGTTGTTACACCGCGGCTTCCCTATCGAAGAGTTGGCGCGTGATGCAGATTACCTAGAAGTATGCCACATGCTACTTCACGGTGATGCGCCAAACAAAGAAGAGTACGAGGAATTCAAGGCAACTATCACTCGTCATACTATGGTCCATGAACAAATTAACATGTTCTTCCACGGCTTTAGAAATGACGCTCACCCTATGGCAATGCTATGCGGTACGGTAGGTGCGATGTCGTCTTTTTACCACAGTGATTTAGACGTAGCTAACGCTGATGAGCGTATTCGCAGCGCCCATCGTCTTATTGCGAAAATGCCGACATTGGTAGCAATGAGCTACAAATACAACATAGGTCAACCTTTCGTTTACCCACGTAACGACTTGAGCTATGCGGCTAACTTCTTGAACATGATGTTCTCGGTACCTGCTGAAGAATACAAAATCAGCCCTGCAGTAGAACGTGCAATGGACCGTATCTTCACGCTTCACGCTGATCACGAACAGAACGCGTCAACGTCTACAGTACGCCTAGCAGGTTCTTCCGGTGCAAACCCTTACGCATGTATTGCCGCTGGCGTAGCATCGCTTTGGGGGCCTGCTCACGGTGGTGCTAACGAAGCGTGCCTTCGAATGCTAGAAGAAATTGGTACCGTTGATCGCATTCCTGAGTTTATCGCTCGCGCGAAAGACAAGAGTGACCCCTTCCGTTTGATGGGCTTCGGTCACCGTGTGTATAAGAACCACGACCCGCGCGCCACAGTAATGCGTGAAAGCTGTCACGAAGTACTGAAAGAGCTAGACGTTAAAGATCCACTACTTGAAGTAGCAATGGAACTTGAGCGCATTGCACTGGACGACCCATACTTCGCCGAGAAGAAATTATTCCCTAATGTAGATTTCTACTCTGGTATCGTATTGAAAGCTATCGGTATTCCTACCAACATGTTTACCTGTATTTTCGCGCTTTCTCGTACTGTGGGCTGGATTTCTCATTGGCACGAAATGATGAGCCAACCGGGACAGAAAATCGGTCGCCCTCGTCAGCTTTACACTGGACACTCTCAGCGTAAATACACGCCAATTAACCGTTAATTAATCCGGTTAATTCAAAAATAGCGCCGCTTAAGGCGCTATTTTTTTGTCTTATGTTCAGTAGATTGGCTTAATCGATTAAAGCAATCGTCTTTAACGATTAAGCCAATAGTCAATAAAGCCATGAGTGAGTTGGTATTGTTATGAAAACGCACAAATGATAAACAAATTAGAAATGGGTGTTTTGAACGAGATGCTAATACCGTTTAAGAAGTTTTACGATATGTTTAAATAATGTAAACAACAATTCATATATGGAATTAATCTCAAAATTGTTTAGCACTAAAAAACACCATCAAATTCAATTTGTTTCAAATATTAATTAATTCACTTCGACTTTACATGATCTATTTTGAACGCCTTCGTCTAACCAAAGCTATTACGTTAAAATTTTACTAATCAAAATGAAAAAACACATGACAATATTAGCCTATGCAGGCTTATTTCCTTTCTTAGTGCTTAGTTTTACTGCGATTGTCTTTCCAGACCTGACCTCACAAGCGGTACACCTGTTTTCCCTCTACTCAGCGGTTCTACTGTCATTTTTTGGTGGTATTCACTGGTTAGATGCACTCAACCACAACAGAACGCCACATCAAGGCTATGTTGCAATGATACCGACGCTACTAAGTTGGATATGCCTGATATTTCAACATCATACTTGGTCGTTAGGATTATTATCGATAGGGTATTTATTGATTTTACTCTACGACAAACAGTTCTTGATGCTAGATAAAGCGATTGTGGTGGAATACACAAAACTACGTATGATATTAACCACTGTAGTTGTTCTCACCCACGCTCTGTTAATTTTTATCGTAACTTAACCTGACAAAGAGTACACGCCAGACAAAAAAAACGAGGCTAGCAGCCTCGTTTTCAAAGATATGAACAAATTGATGTTTATTCAGCTCTAATTAACGCCAGTAACTCTTGGGTTTTTGCTTGCATTAATGCTACATCCCCCTTCGACTCAACATTTAGGCGTATCACTGGTTCAGTATTTGATTTACGGAGATTGAAACGCCAAGTATCAAACTCTAACCCAATGCCATCGGTATCATCGATGACACTCGCTTGAGGCTGATATTCAGCTAGCACTCGCTCTAGGGCCGCATCAGCATCTTTCAACTTACTATTTATTTCACCTGAAGAAGGGAATGCAGCAATCCGCTCTGCGACCATAGACGCGAGGCTTTGACGTTTCACACACAAAAGTTCAGCTACCAATAGCCAAGGGATCATACCTGAATCACAGTAAGCGAAATCTCGGAAGTAATGATGCGCACTCATTTCTCCGCCATAAATCGCGTCTTCTTTGCGCATCCTTTCTTTGATAAACGCATGACCAGTTTTACATTTAACTGGTGTACCACCCGCGCCTTCTACGATATCTTCAGTATTCCAATAAACACGAGGATCATAAATTATACGGTTATCTGCGCCTTTTTCTAAGAAAGCCTGCGCCAATAGACCCACAATGTAGTAACCCTCAATAAAGTTACCATCGGCATCAAACAAGAAACAACGATCAAAATCACCGTCCCATGCGATACCGAAATCAGCGCCGTGCATTTTCACCGCTTCAGCCGTATCCGCTCGGTTTTCTTCTAACAATGGATTGGGAATACCGTTGGGAAAAGTGCCGTCTGGTTGATGGTTTACCTTGACGAATTCAACTGGGATGTTTTTGGCTTTGAAAGCTAGTTCGATTGCATCTATGGCTTTACCCGCAGCCCCATTACCGGCGTTAACGACTAACTTCAAAGGAGTAAAGTTAGCGAGATTCACGTAAGTCAGGATATGATCAACGTAATCAGCCTGTACATCTACGCTAGAATAAGCACCTGAGGCATTTAGTAAAGACAAACTGATGTGGGCTTTTCCGTTAAAAAACGCGTTAGGATCGATATCTTGCCCTTCACAATAAAAGCTCAGTCGCTCTTTTACTCTTGTGTCGTCTAAGCGCTCTGCCGCGTATTTGATTGCATTTAGGCCTGTATCACCGCTAATAGGGACTGATTGGGCCTTAACGAGCTTCATCCCGTTGTAATTAATCGGGTTGTGACTTGCCGTTACTTCGATACCACCGTCAACATTTAAATGCTTGGTCGCAAAATAAATTTCCTCAGTACCGGCATCGCCAATATCCGATACAACCGCACCACCATCAATCAAACCTGCAGCCAAAGCTAACTTTAGTGGTGTGGATGTCAATCTGACATCACCACCAACAACCACAGTTTTAGCTTGGAGTTCTTGCGCAAAAGCATAGCCGATACGATACGCCACATCTTCATTCAACTGCGTATTTAACTCACCACGAATATCGTACGCTTTAAAACATGTAATAGGAGTAGGCATATTATTTTTTCTCTGTGCGACCGTAACGATCAGAGAAACGAACAATATCGTCCTCTCCTAAATAGGCTCCAGACTGAACTTCAATCAGCTCCAGTGGGATTTTACCCGGATTTTCAAGGGCATGAACGTGACCAATTGGGATATACACTGATTCGTTTTCGGTCACCAATTGGGTTTTCTCACCAATAGTAACATTCGCAGTGCCTGAAACCACTATCCAATGCTCGGCACGATGATGATGCATTTGCACAGATAATTTCTCGCCAGGTTTCACCGTAATGCGTTTAACCTGAAAACGTGCACCATTATCGATGGAATCGTAGCTTCCCCAAGGACGAAATACTTCTCGGTGAAATTCAAATTCGGGACGGTGCTCTGCTTTCAGTTTATTAACGACTTTCTTGATGTCTTGAACTTTGTTTTTGTTCGCTACCATTACTGCGTCTTTGGTTTCAACAACGACAACATCGTCCAAGCCAATAACAGAAATCAATCGTTGCTCTGCATTGATGTAGCTATTGCTCACGCCTTCTAAAATCGCGTCACCAACAATCACGTTCCCATTGTCATCCCTGTTATCAGCGGTCTCCCACAGCGAAGACCAGCTGCCTACGTCTGACCACCCCGCATCAAGTGGCACCATGGCTGCACTATCGGTTTTTTCCATCACCGCGTAATCAATGGAATCGTCTGGGCATTGCGCAAATGTTTCGGCATCTATTCGAATAAAATCCAAATCATGGGTTTCGCTGTCAACGGCGTTACGACATACGCTCAAGATATCTGGCGCATATTTTTCCAATTCTTCAATATAACGGCTGGCCTTAAACATGAACATGCCACTGTTCCAGAAATACTTTCCAGAGTTAACATAGTTTTGTGCCGTTTCTAGGTCAGGTTTTTCGACAAATTCAGCCACTTCGAAGCCATCAGACAAGGCATTTCCTGCCTGAATATAACCATAGCCGGTATGCGCTTGGTCTGGCACGATGCCAAACGTCACCAACTTACCCTCTTCCGCTAGTTTTTTGGCTTTATCAATCGCTTGATGGAACGCACTTTGTTGCTTGATAAGATGGTCTGCCGCCAGCACCAATAATACGGGATCGTCACCACCGGCTGTAGCGTGCAAGGCTGCAAGTGCTATCGCCGGTGCGGTATTGCGCCCCACTGGCTCTAGAATAATCCCGCTGTGCGATGTACTCGCAACCCGCAATTGTTCCGCTACGAGAAAACGGTGATTGTCATTACAAATGACGATGGGCGCTTCGTGTCGTTCTTTTGGTAGGCGTGATATCGTCTCTTGCAACATCGTTTGTTCTGACGTCAACGACAAAAACTGCTTTGGTAGTGCCGCTCTTGACTTTGGCCATAATCTTGAACCGCTTCCACCAGCGAGTATTATTGGCAGTATTTGCATCCTTCAACCATATTATCTATCAAATAAATATGAGTTTAATAGTATACAAGCCATATATGACAATCAATTGATTCCCAATTATTAATCGGTCAACATACCCCGCTGATAATCGTCTATAGCGCGATGAATTTCAGCTTCTGTGTTCATCACAAACGGGCCATATTGAACAACAGGCTCATTGATTGGCGCACCTGAAACTAGGATACATTGGCAACCACCGTCACTTTCAATTGCGACAAAGTCACCGTTGCTTAATACCGCCAATTGTCCCGTCGTTAAAGGCTGGCCATCAATCTTAGCACTACCGCCATAAACATAAACAAACGCGTTGTGTCCTTCCGCTATTTCAAGCTGACTTTGAGCCGAGTGCTTTATCGAGAGGTCTAAAAATTGCGGAGATAACGCCGTGGTTTGTACTGGTCCAGTAACATTTTCCACAGTACCCACTAACACTTTAATGTCATTGCCGTACCTATCCGTTACCACAGGTACATCCTCAGGTTTAATATCTTGATACCCAGGTGCAGACATTTTGTGTGCAGCGGGTAAGTTCACCCATAACTGAAACCCCGAAAGTACACCTTCAGTTTGCTCAGGCATTTCCTCATGAATAATCCCTCTACCAGCATTCATCCATTGGATACCACCAGCTTCGATCACCCCTTCATTCCCCACTGAATCACGATGACGCATTTTGCCTTCGAGCATATAAGTCACAGTTTGAAAACCTCGATGAGGATGCGGAGGAAAGCCAGCAATGTATTCCAGCGCTTTATCAGAGCCGAAGAAATCTAACATTAGAAAGGGATCTAGCCGTCGCAATTGTGGCTGCCCGATAATGCGTTTAAGTGCAACGCCAGCACCATCTTGCGTCGGCATACCTTGTACAATTTGTTGAACCTTACGCGCTTTACTCATGAGCACCTCTATTGTGCGGTGATAACAGATCTTGGTCAGGCCCGACGGGAACTACCTGTGTGGGGTTTATCATCGTATGGCTAAAATAATAATGCCGTTTGATATGCTCAAAGTTTACGGTCTCAGCAATGCCAGGCATTTGATATAGCGATTTCATGTACTGATAAATATTAGGGTAATCTGCGATG
Organism: Alteromonas sp. ABE4_545; assembly: GCF_056161325.1. NCBI lineage: Bacteria > Pseudomonadati > Pseudomonadota > Gammaproteobacteria > Alteromonadales > Alteromonadaceae > Alteromonas > Alteromonas sp. ABE4_545. The sequence goes on along the minus strand of NZ_JBSWYY010000008.1, from coordinate 103,784 downwards.
CGTTTACGATTACACTTAAAGTGCCCCACATACACAGGATCAAAGCGAATAAGAGTGGTAAATAAACGCCAATCGGCTTCAGTGACCTGCTCGGCGACCAAATACCGCTGTGTCGACAATATCGTTTCAACGCGGTCCAACGAGGCGAATAAGTCATCAACTGCCGCCTCATAAGCAGCTTGGGTAGTAGCAAACCCTGCTTTGTATACACCGTTGTTAATATCGTGGTACACCCATTGATTCACTTCGTCAATTTCAGCTCTCAAAGCGTCTGGGTAATAATCGGCGTGATTCCCAGTTAATGCATTAAATTGAGAATTAAACATACGAATAATATCAGCCGACTCATTACTGACGATAGTCTCGGAGTCTTTATCCCACAACACAGGCACAGTTACACGGGTAGTCACGTCTGCTGAGTCTTTGGTGTAAAGTTGATGCATGAAATCAGATTGATACAATTTATCGCCGGTCGCACCGGGATAAGATTCAAATGTCCAACCATTCTCCAGCATATCGGGCGAGACAACCGACACATCAATGATGTCGGTTAATGATTTAAGTTTGCGGAAAATCAGCGTTCTGTGTGCCCACGGGCAAGCCAGAGACACATACAAATGGTAGCGACCACGCTCTGGTTGATACTGACCTGACGACGATATGTGATGCCGAAATAAAGAGTCCTGACGTTCAAACTTACCTTTCGATTTATCAGTATCGTACCACTTATCTTGCCATTTACCGTTTACGAGTAGTCCCATATCACCTCCGATTCGTTTATCGTGCTATTTGACCATAGTTAACGAAACGAAGAGTGGATTTTAGTTGGACTCATTATCCTATTTATTAGGACAAAATAGAGTCGACAACATATTTAGCAATAGGCATTGCACTGGTTGCCGCTGGCGATGGCGCATTACCTACGTGCAGAGACATGGGAGAACGTACGAACTTAAAATCATGCAATAACGAGCCATCGTTGCTCACAGCCTGGGCTCGAATACCTGCTCTGTAGGGTAAAAAGTCGGCCGCGGTGACCTGCTCACAGTATTTTTTAACCAACGACGCATAATACTGTTTACTGAGACTTGACGCTAATTCACTCGCCACACTGCGTTTGTGTTGCCATAGGAGCTTCCATGTGCCAAAAAAACCCCACACATGATTTGCTTCGGTGATTGAACGAGGGAGTATTCCCTCATAACTCTCCCGTCCCGGTGCGAGTACCGCGTTAGGCCCAACGGTAGTAAAGCCACCAATCATTTTTGTAAGGTGAACCCCTAAAAATGGCATCGCAGGATCGGGAACGGGATAAATCAAGCGCTGGCTTATATGATCAAACTTTTCGGACAAACGATAATATTCACCGCGAAACGGCAAAATCCGAAAATCACATTCGAGGCCTTGTTTCCTTATCAAATGATCAGCATATACACCTGCGCAACTCACGAGGTACTGCCCTTTTACATGCTTAATTTGATGCCCTTGGAAACACGTCAGTTCAATGCCATTTCCGCTCTCAACAATCTCATCAACTTCACATTGAAAGAAAGTATCGATAACACCATTTTGTTTAGCGATTTCCAACAGACAAGCAGTGACTTGCTGATAATTCACAATCCCGGTTTTATCGACATAAACAGCAGCCTGCCCTTGAATATTCGGTTCCCAAGCTTGAATATTGTTTTGGTTCAACTTTTGTGGTGCTAAGTCGTTGTCTTTACACCGTTCATACAAGGCTTCCAACCTTTCGGTTTCTAATTCAGACGTCGCCACGATTAACTTACCACACTGTTCAAATTCGAGACCGTATTGCCGACATAGCCCTAGCGTTTGATCTAAGCCTTCACGACAAAACCTCGCTTTCATACTCCCAGGCGCATAATAAACCCCAGCGTGTATCACGCCAGAATTTCGCCCTGTTTGGTGTGTGGCCGGAGCGTTTTCTTTGTCCACAATAGCAACGCGCGCACCTGGTCTTTGCTTAGTGAGTTCATTGACAACAGCGGCTCCGACAATACCCGCGCCAATGACAATAAAGTCATATTCTTGCATCACACATACTTGAAAAATGTTAACCTACACCGATATTACCAAACCTTTCTGATTTATTTGCAAGAGAAAACAATGTCAGTAGATAAACAACGTTTAGGCGGCGTCGCACGCCTGTATGGTGAACAACAGCTCAATGTTTTATGGGGCAGCCATGTTTGCGTTGTAGGCATTGGCGGCGTCGGCTCTTGGACGGCAGAAGCCCTAGCGCGCTCGGGAGTAGGCACCATTACATTGGTCGACCTCGATGACATTTGCGTTACCAACACAAATCGCCAAATCCACGCATTGTCCGATACCATAGGAAAGGCAAAAGTCGATGTGATGGCAGAGCGAATTAAATTGATCAATCCCGCTTGCAAAGTGAATGTCGTCGAAGATTTCGTAACAGAAGACACGATTAACGAATACATCACCACAGCATTCGATGGTGTGATTGACGCGACTGATAGTATTAAAGCAAAAGCAGCCATTATTTATTATTGTAAACGCAATAAAATCCCCGTAGTGACGGTAGGTGGTGCGGGTGGGCAAATCGATCCAACCCAAATCACCAAGGGCGATCTTGCCAAAACAATTCAAGATCCATTGGCGGCAAAAGTGCGCAGTGAACTGCGCCGAAATTACCGTTTTAGTAAAAACCCCAAACGACGTTTTGGTGTAGAATGTGTGTATTCCACAGAACAGCTCAGATATCCTCAACCAGATGGTAGTGTATGCTTTAATAAATCGGCTATGGACGGCTCTACACGCCTAGATTGCGCCAGTGGCTTTGGTGCCGTAGTAACCGTTACTGCCACATTCGGCATGATAGCCGCAGCGGCGATCATCAATAAATTGACGAATAATTAAAGAAATCATAGGTTAAGCCGTTAACAGGAAAATCTTAAGCCAAGCTCATAGCGCTTAGACAAAGGAACAAAAGATGAATCAAGCAGAACTCGATAAATTGATGGCAGACAGTGCGAATGATGCGGTTGAAACTACGCGCTCAGAATTTCAAATAGCGCTAGACTACTCGGCTGATAGCATCGCCCATATCGACAATATCCTGCTCGCGTTTGTAGAACGTTATCAAGACAAAGCTCTGGAAGACAACGCCGTTTTCACGCTGTGTAACATCTACGGCGCATACATTGGCGAAACCTTTAAACGTCTGTGCGGCGGAAATTGGCGCTATGACCAATCGAACCCCGAGGCACCTTACGTATTACTGGACATGATCAATCATTCCTACGCCTTTGCTGGTATTTGCTATGAGCGACTAGTGAACGACAGTCAGGTAAGCGTAAAAAATTACTTCGACCATGCCATCGAGCAGCACAGACAATAAAACCAGCAAAGGGGCAACAATGCCCCTTTTTAATACCCCAAATTAAGCCAATCAGGCCGCTTGTTGCTTGCCTATCCACACTGACCCAGAGTCGACAACCCGCAGGCGCTTTCTAGATACGCGTTTTAGCCATAACAAACACAAAGCTACAATTAGTGCCATCATATCAACACTAATAGCATTAAGATTAACCCAACCAATTTGATTATTACTGATCACTGCAATACACGCCGTAACAGGGATCAACAACACAGATACAAAAGCTACGCCTAACAAATCAAGCCCTGCTCTGCCACTTCCGACAGCAATGGCGTAAACTAAACTGGCGATAAACACACTGTAGTAAATAGGAAAATACAAGGTATCTGCCACTTCCCCCCATTGCGCGGCATAACGAGTGGCCACCATACATAACGCAACACCAATAACAGAGCCCAGCGTGCACGATATCGTTAACACACTTAATACTCGATGCCCCAAGGGTATTGCGCCATGTTTAACCTTGCGCTTTTCAAGCCACAACAAGTTACCACTAAAAAATAAGAAGGCTCCAGAAAGCCCAAGTATAAAATAGGCAAAACGCGTCCCCATGCCACCAAAGCTCCCAAAATGGGTAGCGAACAAACCACCTACAATACTTGACCATGCGTTGTCATCACCTGGTAACCCACTGGTAAACATTAGCTTTCCGTTGTACGCGTGAAAATAAGCATAATCAGTAATTGGGCCACGCATTGTTGCCTGCTCATTAAACATACCTACACGAGCAATTGCGCGCGCTGAAGTCAGGCCAAAATATTCAATATCCATTGCTTGGTAACCCGGTGCGACTTCTTTTGCTTTTTCGATTAACGCAGACGGCAGCAAAATACTCCCTCTGTCTGTTGGTGCTGGACGAACATTACTCGAGGCGACCTTTTCTGGATACACAACGTCATCAAGCATCTCGTAAATTTCATGGTGAAACGCAAACACGATAGCCGTAAAACTGATTACAATATGAAAAGGCAAACTAGTAATACCAACCAAATTGTGGCTGTCTAACCAAAACCTATGTTGTGTTTTATTACGACGAAGGGTAAAAAACTGTTTTACCAACGTGGGCAGTAGTACCACGACACCAGAAACCAAGGCGAGAAAATACAAAATAGCCACAATACCTAACAGGTAAACACCCAGAAAATCATGCCCTAGAGAGCCGGGAATACCCGCTGTTCTGTGAAGAAAATCTACCAGTATTGCCAAATTTGAGGGTGTCGTTTGCGTCACGACCAATTTTCCATCTTCGATGCTGGCTTGGCGCAAAGGCTCGTTTAAACGCAGTTCTGATCTAACATCGCTATCGCGCCATGTAACTGGGCTTTGCCATGTATCTTGAGTAATTAAGTTAACTTGAAACCCCTTACTCGCGCCAGCGACATCAGGGGAAGCATGCTGAGTAACAGACTGCCACAATTGCTCAACTGTACTATCAATTTGTTGTACAGACAGCGCCTGTGTATTGTCACTAGGTTGTCGAGCCCATTCATCGAGCTGGGGCTTAAACATAGTTAACGCTCCCGCGTAAAAGGCAATAAACAAGAAAATGCCCGAAATCACGCCAGTCCACGTGTGTAAACTCTGATAAACCCTTAAAATATCGCCACGAACTCGCATTAAAGCATCCCTAACTTCAACATCATATTAACTCCAATTAACACCGCACCGATGCAACCAAAATAGCACCAGGCCTTTATTCCCGTTTTAAATAAAAATACGCCTGCAAAAAGCGGTAACCAAATGGGCGCCACCATCCACATATTGAATTGCCCTTTAACTGGAGCATCAAGGCCACCTGGTCCGAACCAAGCGAACAGCCCTACACATCCGAATGCAATTGCCAACCCAGCTATTGCGCCTGCGGAGATTTTTAACCACCAATCGGGCTGAACTTTATCTCGCATGACGCTTTCCTTGTTTAGAGTACGGCGGAAAAAACAATGCTAAGGTCGGTAGGAGACCAAAAAACACCATGCTATAAAGAGCGATTGATAAAACTGCAGTAGCAATGTTCATGATGAAAAAAAACGAAATGCAACCGAATAAGAACGTCAACATACCGAGCCAACGGTAAGTAGTATTGAGGGGGGCAACAAGCCAAATTTGGTTGCGATGAGTTAAGTACAACAAACCACTTCCGACCAATAGGCCACAGAGTCCCAGTAAATACATAGTACAAAACCTCGTGTCCAACGCACTGCTCAGGCTGCAGTACATGTTCCTTGGAATAAAAAAGGGGAATTGTAGGGACTTAAATAAGTTTTGTAAATGATAACAATTAGCAATTACATGTAACTTACAAAATAGATCAGCTTAAGGTTGAACCCAATCGTTCAACATGAATTTAACGTGTTGGCTACGCAACACTACCAACAGACAAGTTGCAGACAGAAACACCAATAGCCCACTGGATAAATTGAAAACTCCGCCCGATTGTACGACCGCACTGAGATTAAAAAGTACTTGCGCGAGCAATGCCAGAACCATAGTAGGCTTAATCAACACAGCCCAACGAATCCATCCCCTATCCCACAGTTTTTGTCTAAAACCAAAGATGAAAAACAAAACAACAAAGGGCACTGCTAGTCCTAAGTTAATTTCAAACAAAACTGGGTCTGGATAGAACAACCGCATCAAAGTGTCTGTGTGCTCTCGGCTTGCCAGCGCAAATACAAGCAGCACCCAGTCTTTTAGCCCCAATGCTAAGATCCAAAACAGCCATTTGGGCGGTTTAATTCTTCCCGCTTCATCGTAACAGTGTAAAGGTAACGCTAACATTGGTGGGGTTATAAACTCATAGCAAAATGACGACTGACGTTACACATTTTATGTGTCAGATAAAAACGCCAATCCTAAGTGAGTAGTGGTAAATGTCAAATGGTTAGTGTTTTCGCCTGATTATGACATACTTGAACAAAGCTTTATCCCCTTTTAAAGCGTTATCGAAAGTCGCAGTTAACATTTTGTTCCTGTATAATTCGCCGCCTTAAAATCCCCATACACATAAAGTCAGGCCCTTATGAGTGTAGAAAAATTTGACCCCAAGCAAACGACCACCTTAGATACCCCGCAAAAGGTGTTGTCAGAGCAAGTAGAAACCCAGCAGTCGACAGGTAACGCCAAAATTGGCTTTGTCAGTTTGGGCTGCCCGAAAAACTTGGTGGATTCAGAACGTATACTCACTCAACTTCGAACCGAAGGGTATGACGTAGTGCCAACGTATAACGACGCCGAACTGGTTATTGTCAATACCTGTGGCTTTATCGATGCCGCGGTTCAAGAATCGCTCGATACTATCGGCGAAGCATTAGCCGAAAACGGGAAAGTGATTGTCACTGGGTGCCTAGGGATAAAAGAAGACGAAATTCGCGAAGTTCACCCTAATGTTCTTGCTATTACAGGGCCGCACGCATACGAGTCAGTGGTGGAACAAGTGCATGAGCATTTACCTAAGCCACAACACAATCCGTTTAGCCATTTGATACCTGACCACGGTGTAAAACTCACGCCACGCCACTACGCTTATTTAAAAATATCCGAAGGCTGTAATCACCGTTGTACGTTCTGCATTATTCCCTCCATGCGCGGCGATTTAGTGAGCCGCCCTGTAGGAGAAATTATTGATGAAGCTAAACGACTAAAATCCGCTGGCGTCAACGAACTGTTGGTTATTTCACAAGATACCAGTGCTTATGGTGTTGATGTAAAACACCGCACGGGTTTTTGGAACGGAATGCCGGTGAAGACTCATCTAAAACAACTGTGCGACAAACTTGGTGAACTAGATATGTGGGTACGATTGCATTACGTTTACCCCTACCCTCATGTCGATGACCTCATCCCACTGATGAACGAAGGGAAAATCCTACCGTATCTGGATATTCCCCTACAGCACGCCAATAAACGTATATTGCGCCTAATGAAACGCCCCGGCAGTGCAGAGCGCACGTTAGAGCGTATTCAAAAGTGGCGAGAAATCTGTCCTCAATTAATTATTCGCTCTACATTCATAGTCGGTTTCCCTGGTGAAACCGAAGAAGAGTTTGAAGAATTACTCACTTTTATTCGGGAAGCACAGTTAGATCGCGTAGGCTGTTTTGCATATTCTCCAGTCGAAGGCGCTGTGGCCAACGACTTACCAGAGCCTGTACCAGAAGCAGTCAAACAAGCTCGCTTAGCTCGATTTATGGAAGTACAAGGTGAAATCAGTGCCGAACGCCTGCGTCAACGCATTGGTAATGAATATCAAATCGTGATCGACAGTGTTGATAGCGAAGGCGCAGTAGGACGATGTTATGCTGACGCACCAGAAGTTGATGGTGTTGTACACCTCAATGGTGCCTATGACCTAAAACCGGGTGAACGCGTTTGGGCTGAAGTGATTCATACCAACGAACACGATATGTGGGCGGTTGTTTCTCAGGATGAGGAAGATGAAGAGTTTGATGAAGAAGATTCTGTCTCTGGTGATACAGCCTAACGCTAACGGTTAAGTGCAACCACTAAGAAAAAGCCAGTCTAGCTAGACTGGCTTTTATTCTATTTACCAAGGTAGCACTTCACCATTTGAGTGAATAAAGCGCCCAGCGTTGTCTAATGTCATTTCATCAATACGCTGGATTAATCGACTTGCCGATGTTTGCGCATCAATATCACCATTCCCATTCACCATTTCTGTTTGCACAAATCCAGGATGAAATAGGCCTACCGCGATTTTTTTCGGTGCCAAATCCTTTGCCATCGATACGCCAGCAGCGTTTAACGCTGCTTTTGACATACGATAACCATAGTAACCACCAGAACCATTGTCAGCCATAGAGCCCATACGACTGGTAATCATGGCAATCTTACCATTTTCTACTATCTGGCTGGCCAATACTTGCGATACTAATAACGGCCCCATAGCGTTTACACGAAACTGGTGCTCAATAGTACGAGGGCTCCATTCATCAAACGCTTCAGCGGCCAGTACACCTGCATTATTGATTAACAGGTCGATTTTGACGTTTTTAATCGCAGCCAAACTTGCCGGTAGTGTTTCAGGGTTAGCTACGTCTACTCCAGTGATAACATTTGCGCCAGATGCGGTCAGTGCATCTGAGGAATGACGGCACAACGCATACACTGTGTGCCCTGCATTAAGATAAGCCTCAACAAACGCTATACCAATACCGCGATTCGCACCTGTGATAACAATATTCACATCACTCTCCTTTTTCTGTCTTACCCTTGGGTACTCGCCAACAATCGAGCGAGATCATCCGGTGTATCTATGCCAACCGGAGGTGGCGCAACGGCGTCGTCTACATGGATTAAGTCGTCGTACCAAAGGGCGCGTAACTGTTCTAACGACTCAATACCTTCTAATTGAGACGGCGCATAACCTACGTATTGCTTTATGTAAGAAGCTGTATAGGCATAAATACCGATGTGACGACGATAACGGCTAATGTTAACCGTTACGGGTGATTGCATCATCGTCTCGCGTTCAAATGGGATCACCGAACGTGAAAAATATAAAGCTCTGCCCGTTGATGATGCTTGAACTTTTACCACGTTAGGGTTTAACACCTCATCTGCATCATCAATGGGGGTCGCTAACGTCGCCATGGCGCAGTCTGGGCGGGCGCGTAAATTATCCGCGACTTGCTGAATGTTGTCGGCTGGAACAAATGGTTCGTCACCTTGCACGTTCACAATAATCTCATTATCTGCAATATTGAGTTTTTCTATGACTTCCGCCAAACGTTCTGTACCAGAGGTGTGATCTTCACTGGTCATGCACACCTCAGCATAAGACGTGATGGCCGCTGCAATTTCATCGTGGTCTGTCGCAACAATCACTCTACTCGCACCGGCTTCTTGCGCGCGCTCAACCACATGGCGGATCATGGGCTTTCCATGAATATCAGCCAAAGGCTTACCGGGAAATCGAGTAGATTGGAAACGCGCGGGAATAATTACCGTGAATGCCATTTAAGCCTCTACTTAATTGCTTCAATCGCATCTAACGACAATTGTTCAGCTTCATTTTCAATCAGCACTGGGATCCCTTCTTTAATGGGATAACTCAAGCGGTCGTAGCGACACACCAAACTGCTGTTTTGCGCTGAGTAAAGCAACTTCCCTTTACAAACGGGGCACGCCACTATATCTAATAATTTTTTATCAAAGGCCATGATGTTTTCCTTTTGGTTGATAACCTGCTGCTATCAATAAATCACTTAACTGGTTATAAAACGCCTCTGGCAATTGTGCATCAATAGGCTGATACCAACAATTATCATGGGCTAACTTCCCAAGTTTAACCGCGTCTTTTTCTGTCATTACGGTGCACCCTCCTGGTATATCGCCTGCTTCATAAGGGTGATGATCGGGAAAGGCTTTACAAGCCTTGAGTGGGATGTTCATCCCCGAAAGTTGTTCGAAAAAACGTTGTGGATACCCAATCCCTGCTATCGCATGTGCCCCGCCGCTTTCATTGGCAATCGCTATCATATCGCCTACGGTTGCTGTTCTCTCACTATGTTGCACATGCCGAAAACCATTGGGTTGTAACCCCATTTGCCATTGGGGAGAGCGAATAAATGCCAGTGCTTGGCTATCGATTTCGGCGTTATTGTGAATAATGGCGTCGACCTTGTTCAGTCGCCACTTACCTTCTCGCAGCGGCCCCATGGGCATCAATGCCCCGTTCCCCCACAGGCGCTTGTCCATCACAACAAGCTCAATGTCCCGTTGCAGCGCATAGTGCTGTAGGCCATCATCACAAATCACTAGATTACAACCAAACTTGTTAACTAAGGCATCAGCGCCTCGTGCACGCTTGGGGTCGATAACAACAGGTAAACCAGTGCGACGTGCTAACAATAAGGGTTCGTCGCCGACTAAGGTGGCGCGGTCGGAAGCTAAAACAAGGTGAGGAAAATCTGTCGCCTTTCCACCATAACCTCTGCTCAACAGTCCAACCTGATAACCTTTTTTTGTAAAATAGTCTGCAAGTGCAACTACCACAGGGGTTTTTCCGTTCCCGCCTACCGAAATATTACCAACGACTATTACACCAGCATCGACTTTAGTGGCTTTTTTTAGGCCGACAGCAAACAAAAATCGCCGACATGAAGAGACCAACCAAAATAATAAAGCAAAGGGCAACAGCAGCCATTTGATGGCCGAGTTCTCATACCATATATGATTGATAGTGACCATTACGCCAGCTCTTCACCGAATTGCATTTGGTGAAGTTGAGCGTATGCACCGCCTTTCTGCAGCAGTTCATCATGCTTGCCCTGCTCAACCAACCGACCTTGGTCGACAACAATAATGCAGTCTGCGTTTTCAATCGTCGACAAGCGATGTGCTACTACAATGCTGGTACAGTTTTGTTGTAATTTATGCAATGCGTCTTGAATCAAACGCTCAGATTCAGTATCTAGCGCTGATGTTGCTTCATCCAATATCAAGATTGGGGCGTTGAGCAATACAGCTCTGGCAATGGCTATACGCTGGCGCTGCCCACCGGACAGTTTGCCACCGTCTTCACCAATCACTGTATCAAGCCCGAGTTCGAGATCTTGAGTAAAGTCCAACACGTGTGCCATACGCGCCGCTTCTTCTATTTGCTCACGACTAAATTGATTGTCTGAACCATACGCAATGTTGTTGGCGATAGTGTCGTTAAATAAGGTCACTTGTTGAGAAACGAGGGCAAACTGACTACGCAAGTTTCGCAGTTCGTAATCATTGATATTGTGGCCATCCAGTGTTATTTGCCCTGACTGAGGCATATAAAACCGAGTGAGTAATGACGAAATGGTCGACTTCCCACTACCAGAACGCCCGACTAGCGCAATGGTCTCGCCAGGTTTCGCAGTAAAAGAAATACCTTGCAATGCCGGACGTTCGGCTTGGGGATAGGTAAAAGTAACATCGTCAAAAACCACTTCACCTTGGGCTTTATCAACCGATAACTTACCTTTATTTATCTCAATATCTTCATCTAACACGTCAAAAATACTTCCGCATGCAGCCATACCGCGCTGGAACTGCGTGTTAATCGTAGTCAATTGTTTCAATGGCTTTAACAACATCACCATGCACACTACCACGTTGATGAATACACCTGCGGTTAACCCTTCAATCATGCCCGGAGTGCTTGCAATGTATAGCACAACAGCGAGCGCAACAGAGGCGATCACTTGAATAGAAGAGACGCTAAGAATTTGTGACACTGAGAGCTTCATGGTTTGCTGGCGATTGTGGTTGTTTTTCTTAGCAAAACGCGTTTGTTCCACGTCTTGTGCACCAAACATTCTTACCACTTTATGCCCTTTCACCGCTTGTTCAACAGCCGAGGTTAAATTCCCCATCGCCTTTTGAATATTGCGGCTCACTAGTCGGAAACGCTTGCTCACATAAGACACAATTAACGCAACCGCAGGACCAATAAGTAAAAACACCAATGATAACTGCCAAGACTTCCAAAACATCACAACTAGCAAACCAATAACAAACGCACCTTCTCGCACTAGCGTTAACATGGCCTTACCTGCAGCGTTCGCCACTTGCTCAGTATCAAATGTTACTTTTGATATCAGTGAGCCTAAAGATTCTTGGTCGTGATAACTCACAGGCAAATGAATGTATTTTGAAAAAAGCTCCTGACGCATTCGCATCACAACTTGTGAGCCGATCCATGCCAATGAATAGGTGCCCATAAAATTGAAAACACCCCGCAGTATAAAGATCGGTACAATCAGATAAGCGCCCAGGCGCAAATAATCGTAATTTTGATTTCCCAATGAGTCGTCGATAACTGGCTCTAATTGCGAAAAGATAAAAGTATCAATGGCCGCATACCCCACCATTCCAAGAATAGCCAAGGCGAAAACGGATTTAAAATCTTTCAGGTAGTTAACAAAACGTCTGAAATTAGAAGGGGACGGCTGTGATTGCATATTTATGTAGTAAGACTCCTAAAACCACGTTTATTGTACCTGTATATGAACCAAAACCCTACTTTACGTACAAATAAATCTGTTATTCAATCACCGCCGACTTAGCACTGTGCAAAGAATCATCAATATCTGACCGGTGCGCAAGCGGGCGTTGAAACCAAGGGGTTGCTGGGGCATTTCTCATTGTATATATGTGGGGTAATTCCGATTTTTCAAAGTCAAAGCGCAGATACCCATGATAGCTGGTCAGCAATGGCTTGATATTGTTGTGGTGGTAACGTGCGAGTACCTCTGAGTGGGGAAAGTTCCAGCGATGCTGATAAGCCTGAGTAAACACCACCCACTCAGGGTCAACGGCGTGGATAAATGCAGGTGTTGATGAACTTTTACTCCCGTGATGTGGGGCCACTAGAATATCGGCTTTAAGCTCAGTGTGCATGGCAATTAACGCCCGTTCACTCACAGCTTCGATATCGCCGGGGATCAATATCCGATACCCCGCAATCGTGACCAACAAAACACAAGAGGCATTGTTCTTCGGTTTTTTATTCGGAGCAAGCGGCCACAATGCCTGTAAATGAATCCCTTCCCAAGTTCGCGAGTATCCAGCAATACAGTCTTTTTCAGGTGTGATGACATCTGCGTGTGGATAGGCGCGTGTTATCGCCTCAACGCCACCATAATGGTCATTATCGAAATGGGACACGTAGATCGAATCGAGATGCTCGACACCTAGCCTATCCATAGCTGGCAGTATATAACGTTCTGCTGCAGAGCCGCCCTGATAGAAACTTGCCCCCGTGTCGATCACAATGCCCTTTCGACCATACGTCAACAGGAACGCCGAGCCTTGCCCCACATCGAGTACATGAAATTGCCACTTTACTGGAGGCCAAGTTATCAAATGACTTGCTACGCTGCCCATTAACACTGCTAATGCGAGTGTTTTAAAGTAAAATTTCGGCATCATGACAATCAATAGAATGACACCCACTAGCCACCACACTTCAACCGGCAAAAATTGCACATCAATCCCTTGCCAAGTATCACTCACACATACCTGCACCAGACTCATCAGGCTTTCGATTGTCCATCCCGACCAGACCAAAAGCCGTACGCTATCGAACAACCAAAATATTCCATTACCCAACAGTATGCATGGCACCAACACGAGTGCAATCAACGGCGTAACAAACAAATTAAGCACAACACTGAGAACACTCACCAACCCAAATTGGGCAGCGGTTAATGGCACCATCGCTAAAGACAAACACAACTGAAGCTTAAACGCACTTTTGAGTTTGTCTTTAAACGTTTGAAAAGGCAGCCCAAACCGCCAATGAATCAACCAAATGACACAGACCGCAGACACTGACAACCAGAAACTGACGCCAAGTACCGCAAATGGAAACAAGACTAAACACAGTGTAACCATCCATAAACATAAATGGCGAATAGCCCAGTATGAACTTGCATGAAAAACCAAGGTGGAAAGTAACAACAGTAACCATGCTCGAGCTACAGGAATTTGTGCACCCGCGAGGTAGGTAAACAAAACGGTAACCAGTAAAAGAGTGCCACCTGTTAATCCTCGTAAATCAACAGGCTTAGAGAATAAACATCGCGGCCCAAATGTCATCACGCGACACAAATAAATCGCCCAAACGGCCACTACCCCAACATGCAAACCGGATATACTCATCACATGAGCCAACCCAGAATGCTGAAGAACGCGCCAATCCTCTGAGGTCAGGGCGCTACGGTCTCCATAGCCGAGCGCAAGTATCCATTTTAGCCCAGGCACTTTGTGTTGTTTTAGGTTGTCGAGCCATCGCTGACGCCAACTGTTGCTCACTGTCAGCACGCGGTTGTTGGCATCGGGTTTAATGTACCCAGTGGCACTAAGCCCTTGACTCAATGCACTTTGACGAAAATCCCACCCGCCGGGATTGAGTGGACTATGAGGCCGCCGCAGCTTAACCTTAAGCATTACCCGCTGACCGGTTAAAAAACGTTGTGTTAGCTGATAAGCGTTTACACGCACGTTAATCGCTGGTTGATAGTGGTCATTATCGAGCTGTGTTACCGCAATGGTGTAATTATCAACCTTGTGTGTATGGGTATGAACCGTAATTTGGCCGATAATTGTGACATCTCGTTGAATTTTATCACTCGGCAGTTGCCAATGTAGCAGCCAATGCCATACACTCGCCATCCAGATTATCCCCACAATAAAGCCAAATAATAAACTGAGTGCTTGGGCTTGATACCCAGAACCAGCAAAAGGCAGGGGGATGCCACGAATATCTGTATAAATTTTTGCCTTTATCAGCATTATCATTACAGTAAATAACAATAACGCCAAGATGACCATGGCCAATGAATTAGGCAGCATGGGCCACCAACGCGAAGATATAGCGCCCGTACAAAATCCGACGAGGCCTAACGTGGTATTACATTGCATTCCATTGCCTAAAAAGAGCCGAGTTTGTTTTAAGTTGCTATGCCAAAGAATTTTATAAAACGTATATTGCCAAGCCACGAGAAGGTTAAAAACCACAAGGGCCTAAAGATTTTTGGTAAGATTCTCCACGAACCAAACCTGTGGCACCTTAACCGACGTTCGGCATCAGGCGCGTTTGCTATTGGGCTTTTCTTTGCCTTTTGCCCGCTCCCCATTCAAATGTGGCTAGCCGCAGGCTGCGCCATTATTTTTCGCGTCAACCTCCCCATATCAGTGGCAACGGTGTGGTTAACTAATCCTATAACTATGCCTCCGGTATTCTACGCCTGCTATGTCGTAGGCGCGACTGTACTAGGGGTCGAATTAGGCTCATTTAAATTTGAATTAAGTTGGGACTGGATAATCACAAGTTTAGAAACGATCGGCCCAGCGTTTTTGGTTGGCTGCCTGATATGCTCGGTTGTGTCGAGCATTCTTGGTTACTATATTTTAAATTGGTTGTGGCGTCGGTCGGTCAAAAAAGCCTGGCGAGACCGCCAGTTGGAACGAGCAACCTCACACACTAAGTAAGGTTGCTCAAATAAGCTGTTTAGGCCTATTCAAAAATAACCACACGGTCGCGACCTTGATGTTTGGCTCGATAAAGCGCCTGGTCAGCATGTTTTAACAAGGTGTCGTAATCGTTTGCAGTGTGAATGCTAGCAATCCCAGCACTGACTGATATCGATAATTGCGGCGCAATATCATGAAAATCATGAGATTTGATCACTTCCCTGACCATTCCAACACACTGTCGTGCCTGAGCAATATCTCTGTTCGGAAACAGCAACGCAAATTCCTCTCCGCCCCAACGCGCGCAAACCGCGTCTTGTGGCGCTATTTGAGACATCTGGCAAGCCACTTCTGCAATCACTTTATCGCCCACCAAATGGGAATATTGGTCATTCACTTGTTTAAAGTGGTCAATATCAATCAGTGCTAAACAAAGCGGTTGCTGTTCGAGTTTGGCCTGTTCAAAACAATGAACGAGCTGTTCGTCAAATGCTCGACGATTCGCAATGCCCGTCAGCAGATCGTGTGTGGCCTGATACTCAAACAATTTACTTTGTTGCTCCAAAGACTGTGTTTGTTGTTTTACTCTTGCCTTGAGTTTCGCTTCTGATTTTTTGAGGTGTGCAAAGCGAGCTTTATATACCAAGTATATCAGGCAGCAAAATGCCGAAAACATCACAATTTTAAACCAGCTTGTTTGGCTAAAATGCGGTTTCACAACTACTGAAATAGGGTTGACCTGTTCGTGCCACTCTCCATCAGGATACCGAGCCCGTACTCTAAACCTGTATTGCCCTGGCATTAAGTTGGTGTATTCCGTCACCCTTAGTTGGCCGCGATTAACCC
Organism: Alteromonas sp. ABE4_545; assembly: GCF_056161325.1. Classification (NCBI taxonomy): domain Bacteria; kingdom Pseudomonadati; phylum Pseudomonadota; class Gammaproteobacteria; order Alteromonadales; family Alteromonadaceae; genus Alteromonas; species Alteromonas sp. ABE4_545. Next base: position 87,541 of record NZ_JBSWYY010000008.1, on the reverse strand, counting down.
AGTGTTTGTCAAACCCTTCAAGCAAAGTCTGATATTCAATACGTGTAGGCATGGCAAAGCCGAGACCTGCATATTTAAACGACAATCGATCAACAGCGGAAGAGACCACGACGTCTTCGTTTGCTGTTGAGCGAGACTGTATCTCACCATCTAACAAAACGTTCTCAATACTGACTGGAATGGGAAACTGACTAATTTTGGCTAAATTATGCGGTTGCGTTGTCGCTAGCCCTTTGGCCGAAGCGAACCAAAGATCGCCCTTGTCATCAATAAACTGAGAGGGTTGAGAGCCACCATTCATCTGAATACTCATCAAGCCGTCTTCTTCTTTAAACCACTCAAAAGTGAGCTGGACTGTTGGATCAGCCAAACTCGCGGTTAACGCATTCGACGTAGTCTGAATAATACCTCTGTTAGACGTGATCCATACCTGACCTTGAGCATCAAAGTTAATAGAAAAAATCTTATCAACCGGCAACCCTTGTGCTTTACCGACAAGTTTGACTGAGGATGTTTTATTTTCGTAAAACGCTACACCGCGATCAGTCGCCATCCATGTGCCATTATCATCAACATAAAAGCTGAATGCATATTGTGCATCTGACTGCTTGGGAAACGTGATTTGGTGAATTACGCCCTTGTCGTAATATGCTACACCTAATCCAGTTGCGATCCAAACACGGCCAAATTTGTCTTCAGCAAGCCCCATGGTAAAGTGCGCTTGTAGCCCATTACTTTCATCATATGACTCTAAGTGTCCATTCGGCAATTGCCTGATCAGGCCTTGCGCCGTGCCTATCCAAAGGCTGCCATCATGGGCTTCCAACGTTGCCCTCACTTCATTACTTGGCAAACCATTGTATCTGTCTAACCACGGCCTCAGTGCACCGTTTTCATATATCCATACTCCATCGGTATAGGTACCAACAAGCACACCACCGCTGCTACGCTGCATCAAACTCAGTACCGACAAGGTTCGCCCATCGTCAGTCGGAATTGCCATAAATTGGTCATGTTCAAGTAAGTCTAAGCCACTGCTACTGCCAACCAATAAGCCCCCATCCGCTTGTTGCATAACCGTTCTGATATAATTACCACTCAATCCTTGTGTTGCAGTAAAGGTGGTAAACGGCGCTCTGCGCAAACGGAACATGCCGCCGTTGGTGCCCACCCAGATATTACCTTCTAAGTCTTGTAACAACGAAAAAATACGATTATTGGGGAGGCCTCCAGTAGCGTCGAGTTTCTCCAAGCCCCGTGTGCTATAGCGATACAAACCATGATTGATAGTTCCAACCCACACGCTGTTCTGATCATCCACTAAAATACTCGTAATAGTGACCTTTTCGAGGGCTTCGTGTAGCAAAGAAAAACTGTCACCTCGTTGTATCCATATACCTTTTTCGGTACCGACCAGTAACTGGCCGTTGACATTTAACCCCAGAGCAAAGGTCGGCTCTGACAATGCGTTTAGATTGGGTTGGGCGCGGCTAAATTGATGATTTTGATAAACAAATAGCCCCTGATTTGTGGCGAACCAGATCCGCCCTGCATGATCTTCGGTAATTTGATAAGCACTTCCTTGCGCTAAATATTGTGCATGTGAACCGTCAGCAAACCTGACTTGTATCCCCGCATCTTCCAACGCTAACCACAATGCGTTGTCAGCACTTTTAAAGGCGTAATTAACCATAGAGGTAGTATTGGGCAGCGCTTGCCAATGCTGACCAGATACCAAAGAGATGCCTCCTCTCCCTCCCCCTACGATCAGTGCATCGCTACCAGGGTGATAGTACAAGCTACGAATACCCGAATCTGGTAAACCTGTACGTTCGCCTCGGGTATACACCTCAAACTCAATACCATTGTAACGCGCAACCCCTTCCCATGTTCCTGCCCAAATATAACCGTCGGGCGTTTGCTCAAGGGCATTGATACTGTTATGTGGCAAGCCATCTTGTGTGCCCCAAGTTTGCGTAAAGTACCGATTCAAAGGCACAACGTCTGCAGCAAAAGCCGCGCCTACATTTACCACACAGGCACATAACACGGTCAGGACAAGGATGAAATAAGATACAGACTTCAAGTTTTTTCGCTTTTTAATAATGTTCACTTATTATGCTACTGGCTTCGCTTCCTGAACACAAAAGTAAACGCCCTTGGGTAATTGTCATCATAAACACAACAACGCCCGACACATCATATCGGGCGTTGCTACATTATACTTTTTGCGTTGAGCTATGGGGTTATCTTAACCCGTGGGTTTGTAATATCTCGATTAACTTACTTTCGTCCCATACTTCAACACCGAGGTTTTCCGCTTTGGTCAACTTGGAGCCTGCTTTTTCGCCGGCAACAAGAAAGTCCGTTTTGGCCGACACGCTACCGGTCACTTTTGCGCCCAGTTGTTGTAATAGGGCTTTTGCTTCATCACGTGACATAGCCGACAACGTGCCCGTTAGCACACAAGTTTTGTCTGCCAACGGTTGTTCGCCCGTATTCTCGTTTACTTCTACTACAGGCCAGTGCAAGCCCGCCTCAAGCAAGCCCTCGATCACCGTTTGGTTATGACTTTCTGCAAAAAAGTGCGCGATATGTTGTGCCACTACATGCCCCACGTCTTGTACCTCTTGCAACGCTTCGACACTCGCCGCCATTAAACGGGTTAGATCACCAAAGTGATCTGCCAGATTCATCGCCGTCGCTTCTCCTACTTCACGTATACCTAACGCATAGAGAAACTTTGCAAAGGTAGTGGTTTTGGCCGTATCCAAGGCACGTAGCAAGTTTACCGCCGATTTTTCTCCCATACGTTCAAGGCCAATTAATTGCCCCAGTGTCAGATGGAAAAAATCAGCAGGCGTTTTCACTAATTCAGCATCCACGAGCTGCTCAACTAGCTTGTCACCCAAACCGTCGATATCCAAGGCTTTACGTGATGCAAAGTGCTTTAACGCTTGCTTGCGTTGCGCTGCACATATTAGCCCCCCCGTACACCTGGCAACCGCTTCATCTTCTAACTTTTCAACATGTGACTCACAAATAGGGCACGCACTAGGAAACACAATGTGAGTCGCGGAAGCTGGACGTTTTGCTTCAACTACAGAGACTACTTGAGGGATCACATCGCCAGCACGACGTATCACTACGGTATCACCTACCATCACGCCTAGCCGTTCAATTTCGTCCTGATTGTGTAACGTCGCATTCGACACCGTCACACCACCAACAAATACAGGTTCCAACCTAGCGACCGGCGTAATTGCGCCCGTCCGCCCCACTTGAAACTCCACATCGAGTAAGGTTGTCATTTCTTCTTGTGCAGGAAACTTATGTGCTATCGCCCAACGCGGCGCGCGTGCAACAAAACCGAGTTGTTGTTGAACCGCAATATCATCAACTTTAAACACCACACCATCAATGTCATACGGTAAGTTATCACGCGCATCCATGATACGTTGGTAATAGGCTAAACAACCTTGTGCGCCATTCGCAGTATCAACCTCAGGGCTCAATGGCATTCCCCACTCTGCCAACTTACGCAACCGCTCGCTGTGAAAAAGTGGCAAGGCAAATGTATCAGGTGTTACTACGCCCAAAGAATAGGCATAAAACATAAGGGGGCGTTTAGCTGTTATGCGCGAATCGAGTTGTCGCAAACTACCGGCAGCCGCATTACGCGGGTTGGCAAACACTTTGTCGCCTTGGGCTTTCTGCCGTTCATTCAGTGCATCAAACCCTTCTTTGGGCATAAATACTTCACCACGCACTTCCACTCGCGCAGGCCAATCAGAGCCTCGTAATGTTAATGGTACGTTGGCGATAGTACGTACATTAGCGGTAATATTCTCACCCACTTGCCCGTCACCACGGGTGGCAGCGCGTACTAGCTTGCCTTGTTCATACAAAATACTCACTGCTAACCCATCAAGTTTGGGCTCACAGCTGAAAGTGAGTTCACGAGTATCTTTTAATCGGTCTGATAAACGCTTTTCAAATGCCAACAATGACGCTTCATCAAAAGCATTGTCTAACGAAAGCATCGGCACTTCGTGTGTGACCTGTTCAAATGCACTTAATGGCTGGCCGCCCACTTTTTGTGTCGGCGAATCATCGGTAACCTTATCTGGATGCGCTTTCTCCAGCGCCTGCAACGTTTGCATTAACCTGTCGTACTCAGCATCCGGCACGGTAGGGTTATCCAGTACATAGTATTGGTAGTTATATTCGTTGATGGTGTCTCGCAACGTTTTCAGTTGAGAGTCTACTGAGTTTGAGTCAGTCATGGTGTTACACTCTAATTAAAAAGGCAGGCCTTGTGGCCTGCCTGTCTGTCGATGGGGTTAATGGCGGGCAATCATGCGTTTTCGTTCAAACTCTCTGATTTTCTCTACGTATTGTTGTAACCCTTGTTTGGTTAACACACTGCGGCGACCATCGAGTACCTGCCCGCTAAATTCGTCAGCCAATTTCCGTGCAGCATTATGCATCATATTGAAGACCTGATGTGGATCGCCGTCAATGGGCAACAACATAAACAAAGATACGCCTTGTGTGGTAAAGGTTTCTAGATTGTCGATATCAAACACGCCAGGTTTGAACATGTTCGCCAAGCTAAACAATACTGGGCCTTTGCCGTTGAGGTTAGCATGGCGATGAAAAATGTCCTGATCGCCAAATTTAAACCCTAGCGTCAACAACATAGGCAACAGAGCCGCACCACTGATTGGTTCTTCATCAGGCACTCGCACATTGAGTACCAAGACCTCTTGTTCCACGTTACCAGACGCGGGCGCAGGCGTAGATGAAGGCGTATCCTGAGGCTGGTCTGCAATACGGGTATTCTCCGGCACCTCAGAACTAGGATCAAAGTCGATTCGCATTTGCTCGTCATCACCAAAATTGGGTTCCTGACGACGGCGAGGAGCGCTTTTTGTTTTACGGCGTAATGTACCGCGTTTTTCAGGTTGTACCTCACCGGCAGACGTGGCGCTGTCTTGATTTTCCTCAACCTGAATAGGTGCCATTGCTTCGCTGTCTAGTGCAAAGTCTGGGGCTTGTTCTCGCGCTTGGTCCAACTGTGACGGTACGGCCTCCGGCTCTGTTTTCAACAAAAACTCTGGCGGCTCTGGCACTGGCTCGGCTGCCGGCGTGTCGACCTTAGTCACATGGCTGCGTTGTGAAACCATATGAGGCTTAGGGTTAGATACCACTGAGCCATACAATTTAATGGTTTCTTTTTCTGGTTCTTGAGGTTCGTCATCTAAACTTGATGGTTCAATCGTCGTCGCGTCTGTATCGTCCTCCGCTTCATCGGCGTTGGATGCAACCTGACCACTTTCAACAACACGTACTTTCCCCACACCCAATTCGTCATACTCATCGGCGGTGTGTGCGGTTTCGTCGTCTTGTAATACTTCGCGATCGTCGCGCTCAGCATGCTCGTCATAGTCATCGTATTCGGCGTCGTTTTGCTGCTCCCAACCTTTGGGTTCAACACGATTTGGCTTCTTGCGCTGATTGTTCTTGCGAACATTCCACATACCATGAGCCAGAATACCAATAATAAAAACACTACCTATTAGCAGTAATGACAGACGTAATTCTTCTTCCATCTACTCTTGTCGCCCTTTCTTATGCTTCTGCGAATGCAACAGCTTCATCAACGTCCACAGCGACCATTCTAGATACGCCAGGCTCCGCCATTGTCACCCCAGTGAGATGATTCGCCATTTCCATCGCTATTTTATTGTGGGTGATGTAAATAAACTGTACCGTTTTCGACATTTCAGACACCAACTTACAAAAACGCCCAACGTTGGCATCGTCGAGCGGCGCATCCACTTCATCCAAAAGACAAAACGGCGCAGGATTGAGTCTGAAAATGGCGAACACCAATGATAAAGCGGTTAACGCTTTTTCTCCACCGCTTAACAGGTGAATTGTACTATTTTTCTTGCCAGGTGGTCGCGCCATAATCGTTACCCCGGTTTCAAGTAAGTCGTCGTCGGTGAGATCAAGATAAGCAGACCCACCACCAAAGACTTTAGGAAACAGTTGCTTCAAGTCTTCATTCACTTGCTCAAACGTGTCACTGAAGCGACTTCGGGTTTCTTTGTCAATTTTCCTAATGGCACTTTGCAAGGTGTCCAACGCCTCTTGTAAGTCGTCGAACTGGGTATCGAGATGAGATTTGCGTTCTGCCTGAATATCATACTCTTCAACGGCCGCCAGATTCACCGCACCCAATCGTTGAATGGCTGATGTGGTCTTTTCTAGTTCAGCTTGCCATTGCTTTTCTTCAGCGTCTTCACTCAAACTTTCTAAAATCGACTTTAGTGAAAGCCCGGTTTCTTGCAATTGCTCCAATACCGACGTTGCCCTAACTCGAAAACCTTCGGTTTCCAGTTTCAACGCATCAATTTGCTTCTGACGCTGTTGAATTTGCTGCGTAACACCGTGTTGATCCTGCTGTGCTTGCTGCAATAAATTGTCTAATTCTGACAGTTCTGTTTGCAACACAATTCGCTGTTCTTCGTATTCTTCACGCTCTAATAAATAAGCTTGTAACTGCTCATTCTGGGCTTCTGCTGGCACAGAGAGCTGTTTAGCTTCTGCATCTAAGTTGGTCTTTTTATCCTGCCATTGGCCAACTTGCTGTTGCAGTCGTGCTTGCTGATTGCGCACATTTTGTTGTTCACTTTGTGATTGCTGAACTAACAATACATGTTGATGTTGTTGCTGGGTCAAACGCTCAACATTCGCACGCGCCTGTTCTACTTCTCTTTGTAAGGCTTCATACTGCGTTTGTGATTCTTGTTGTTGCTCGGTATACGTTTCTAATTCAGCTTCGAGCATTTCGAGTTTGTCAGACAAGCTAGTGAGTTGCTGCTCTTCTTGCAGCATCTGGTGTGATTGCCGTTCAATGTCGTCAATCAATTTTTGCTTGCGAGATTGAGCCTGCTGCTGTTGCATTTGCAAAAGCTCGCGCTGGCCCTGACGTTGTTGGGTTGCCGTATCGTGTTGTGAGAGCGCCGCTTTGTTCTCATCGACACGATTTTGTTTCTGACTCAACACTTGCTCTTGATGTTGAAGTTGCTCTTGAATCGCCTCAGATTCCAGTTCGAGCTCATCAATACGGTAAGACAACTGGTCAATTTTAGCGGCTCGTTGCAATACTCCTTCATCACTTTTAGCGCCTGTCGATAGCCAATCTTCTCCTAACCAATGACCATCTTCCGTCAGTATTGCAACAATATCGCTACTGTCTTGTGGCAATAGCGAGTCGGCCTGTTGGAGGCTTTCTGCTATGTGTATTTGATTGAAAACACGTGGCACAGTGTCATTTTCGACCAGCTTCGCCAAGCTATTTTCGCGCTTATGCGTGGTAAATTTTTGCGGGTCAAAATAACGTACTCCTCGTGCCAACTGCGACACCGACTGAGTGAGGTTTTCCAGCCCAATTTCCTCAGAAACTTGAGGATTACCCAACCAACTTAGTGCCGACTCGACAACGGCTTCAGCCCCTGCAATTGGAACAACCCATTGCCACATTGGATTCGCTCCTGCCAACACTTGTTCACTAGGTTGTTCAGCTTGCTGCATTGTTTGCAACGCCGCCAAACTGGAGCGGGCATTTTGCAGTAATTGATTAACCTCGGCCATTTGTTGACGCACGTCTTGCACCATTACCTTCGCGTCATCAACCTCCTCAAGGCTGTTAGCTAAGGTTATTGCCAGTTGCTCACTTTTTTCTTCATCAATTACAAGCGCGTCTGTCAGCGCCTCTATTTGTGTTTGTAGCTCTTCATCTTGTACATCGTTTTGCTCTTGCTTTAGCTCATTCAGCCGTTGTTCCGTGCGCAATTGCATGGCCATTGTCGACTGAATTTGACTATGACACGCTTGCACTTGCTGTTTCAGTGAATGATAGGCTTGCTCCTGATCACGAAAAGCCCGAAAGTGACTATTAAGCTGAGTTTCAGCCGTGTCTCTATGCTCTTGCGCTTGGAACAATTGTGCTTCGATAAGTGCTTGTTCAGGCTCGCGAGCTTCGAGTTGCGCGTCAACGATGTCGCTGCGTTCGGCCAAGCTCAACAATTCAGATTCAGCACCATCTAGCAACTGGTGTAACTCTTGGAGTTCTTGGGCTATTTGGTCGCTGCGCTGCTTACTGTGCAAGGCGTTTTGTTCTAACCGAGTTATTGCGGTTCCCACTGAAAACAACGCTTGCTGTGTGGTATCTAACTTGGCCTTTAAATCTAGCTGTTGTTCGCGATACTTAATAATACCTGCTTCGTCGCCCCGCTGTTGGGCAACTAATGCGTCTAGTTCACTCTGCAGTTCTCGTTGCTGTTGCTCTAGCTTATCAGCCGCATCACTGTGCTTTAACCAACGTAACGCTGCAAGCTCACTCTTTAACGTGCGCTCAGTTGCTTTGAGCGATTTGTAACGCATCGCTGCTGCGGCTTGACGCTGTAGCTTTTCGAGCTGCTTACCCAACTCACCTCTTACGTCTTCTAAACGCTCCAAGTTGTCTTGGGTATGCCGAATACGGTTTTCTGTTTCACGACGCCGCTCCTTGTACTTGGAAATACCAGCGGCTTCTTCTATAAAAACACGCAGTTCTTGCGGTTTTGACTCAATAAGGCGCGAAATCATGCCTTGTTCGATAATGGCATAACTACGAGGGCCTAGCCCAGTTCCCAAAAACAAGTCGGTTACATCGCGACGGCGACACTTTGTTCCGTTCAGAAAGTAGGTCGACACCGCCTCTCGTGTCACCAATCGCTTTATTGACAGTTCGTTGTACTGTGCATATTCGCCAGCAATGCGCCCAGCACTGTTGTCGAACACCAGCTCTACGCTGCATTGCCCAACCGGCTTTCGTGCAGAAGAACCATTGAAAATCACGTCTGTCATGGCGTCGCCACGCAGGTTTTTGGCAGAGCTTTCCCCTAATACCCAGCGTACAGCATCGATTACATTGGACTTTCCACAACCGTTCGGACCAACAATGGCCGTCATATCGGAAGGAAACGGAATAGAGGTAGGATCGACGAAAGACTTAAACCCAGCCAGTTTAATTTTCTTTAGACGCATCGACACTCCTGGCACGGGCGGCCATGAATGCGAGTAGGCGGTGTGCGATAATGCTGTCGGTCATTATCGATAAATAGCTGAATGTCCATATTGAAACGTCGTGTGCGCACGAAATGTTGTTGTTATTGTCTGAATGTAACAAAGTTCATGAAGCGTAACAATTAGGATTTAATTTCTGAGGATTGCCTCGATATACTTAAGGCAATGCGCAAACCCAATTGTAATGCGCTCAGCCACCAGTCACTAAGGAGTACCAATGGCAACAAAAAGCGGCGTAGGCTACTTTCTACAAGGCATCGATCTTATTTCCACAAAAGGCTTGAAACGTTTTGTGCTCGTGCCTTTATTTATTAATCTGGTCTTGTTTGCCACTGCTTTTTACTATCTCTATGGAGAAATTAGCGTGGGTATTACCAGTTTGGTCAACATGATCCCAGATTGGTTAGGCTGGATAAAAGACGGCCTCGCATTTATTCTTTGGCCGCTAGCCATTATAAGTGTATTACTGGTTTTCGCGTTACTTTTTGGTACGTTGGCCAACTGGATCGCTGCCCCTTTCAACGGGTTATTATCAGAAAAAGTAGAGCGTTATCTCACCGGGCAAGAAATGGGAGACGAAGGCCTGATGTCGATTATCAAAGACATCCCGCGTACGGTAGGCCGAGAGTTAACCAAGCTGGTGTATTATATTCCTCGTGCAATAGGCTTTTTGCTATTGTTTTTTTTCGTCCCGATATTTGGGCAAATACTGTGGTTTTTATTTAATGCGTGGATGATGGCGGTACAGTATTGTGATTATCCATTTGATAACCACAAAGTGCCATTTAAACCTATGCGTCACCATTTATCGCAACGCAAAGGGTTGGCTTTCTCTTTTGGCACTATGGTCAGCCTCACATCCCTCATACCAGTGGTGAACTTTATTGTGATGCCCGTTGCTATCTGCGGCGCCACCGCCATGTGGGTGGAAGAATTTAAACAAGACGCACTGAGCTAATCGGCATAATCCTCGGGCCGCACAGTGTCTTGCGATACTGTGCGATCAACACCTTGAATACGCCTAAATTCATTCAACCAATATTCCGCCTTAGCGTTATTTCCTTGCTTTTCAAACAGCTGAAAGAAGTTTAAAGCAATGGGGCGCTGGGCCTTAGGGTTAGCCAGTTGCCACTGCCATATTTTTTTATACAAGCCGGGAATAGTATGGCTATCGTGGTTTTCCATAAAGGTAATATCGCGGCTTGGCTTATAACTAGGTACATCAATATTGTTACAAGTACGGGCAGGATAAAGCTGTACTGGTTTCGCATACTCTGACCAGCGACGAATATTAGCCAATGGCGCATAAGTAATTTGCCCGTTAAACACTAGGTTTGGTGCAGTTCTACGTTCGCAATACACTTCAGCCAAGGCCGCACTCATCGGATATTCATCAACAAAGCCGGCAAAATGCGCCAGTTCGTGTATAAACACACTGTAGGTGTCTCCCACATCCAAATACATCACGCCATTGTGAACATTTGCCTTACCTTGGGGAGCGAAAATCACCGCATGGGTGAACTGGCGAACTCGGGCAAATGTTTCAAGAGGTTGTAGGTCACAACCCAGCCGCCCCGAGCCTTGCCAATTATCGTCACACGCTACACTGCCCTCTTTTAACCATACGGGTTGAGACAAGCAAATGGGCAGTGATTGTAGACGCTCATCTTGATGAAACGCTTGATAAAAACGGTGGGCTTGCTCAATACTTGCAATGCCTGTTGCGATCAATTGAATACGTTGATGGCAGGTTTTCGCGCTCACCCAAGGATTGGTCAGCGACAACGCAGCAAGGGATTGTTCAGAATAGCGCTCTAACGCCACCTCGTAGCGTTGAGCAATGTCAAACCCTGCATCTGCGGCCAATTTGATATATTTTCTTGCCTCGTCATGTGCTTCTTCGCGCCACAATAAACGACCAAGCTGAAAAGCACTTTTTGCGTCTGTTTCGGCAGTATTGAACAGCCAAGGTTTTGCTTTGTCCGGTTGCTGATGTAATAAATACCAGTCAGCCAACGCTAGCTCAGCAGGACGATAACTTTGCTCTGCCGCTTTTTTTAACCAAGATTCACGGCGCTCGCCGTCTTCCAAATTCATTGCATATTGAAATTGGGCCTCGGGCACATCACCGTAAGCCGCGACTTGTACCCAACGGTTAGCAGCACGCTCACTATCGGTGTGTTTTACTAAAATCCACGCTGCACGCGCATTGCCCAAGTTAACCAGTTTTTTGATCCAGCTAATTTGTTTGGCTTTATCCGCTAAATCCAACAATTGCTCGGCCGCTTCCTCACTGCCTTGTTTAGCCGCTTGAAATAATAGCGATTGCGGGTTTACAGCACGCTGTGCGTTAAATAACAGCTGACTGATACTTCGGCCTGAATCTGCACACAAAAAAGGTACTGCGAGCAGTACCAATAACACTACTTTAATTTTATGCATGTATTAATTCATTGAAGCCGAAGACTGACGTAGCCGGTCGAGCTCAAGCCGCGCGTAGCGATGTTCAACGTATTCAAACACGTTGGTGCTCAGCGCAAACTTAAAGTAATTAGATGCAACACCACGGTTGTCGCGTTCACTGTGATACTTACCAAGGTAGAAATAGGCCTCACACAGTCGATCGGTAAGTTGCTTTTCATTGGTTACACCAACAATGAGATTGTTGAGCAATGTTTGTTCATCAATTGTACCTAAGAACAAATCCACGAGACTCGTGGCCCAATGATGATTATTCAATGCTAATCGATTTTCAGCCAAGTTTGCTAAAGCCTCTTCATGGTCGACATCGTGTTGAGCGAAATAACGCCACAACACTCGAAAAGGGTCTGACTCGTCTTTGGCTAAAAAGCGGCTAAAGTCTTCTAATGCTAACTCGGGTCTACCACCATAGTACAAGGCGATGCCTCTGTTGAGAAAAGCAAACTCATAGTTAGGGTTAATTTCTAACGTTGAGTCAAAAGCTTCATACGCTTGAACAAACTCTCTTTGCTGTACCAAATGCACACCAATAGAATTAAACGCTTCTGCCATATCTGGCTTTAAGTTCAGCGCTTGAGAATAGTCAAACTGAGCCATACCAGCAAGCCCAACACTGTCATACAAAATACCGCGCTGATAATAAAATTGCGCTCGGTCAGACTCTTTTAACTTGGCATTAGCCAAGATCTGATTATAACGGGTTATCGCTACTTGAGAGCGCATATTCATGGGTGTTGGCTCGGGCACCAACAAATTCGACATCTGTGTTTGCGCCTCAGGTTCTTGAACTGACGCACAGCCACCTAAAGCTAAAAAAACAGTAAAAAAGATGAGACTAACGAGTTTGCGCATGTTAAAACTGTATTCAAATGAAAAATAACGATTCAAGCCGCACATCACCGACGTGCTAAGAGCCGTCACCTTCTCGCATTTACGATAAAATGTAAAGTCCGACGCGGTAATGGACGTCTTTTTTACGGAGAATAAATTGCAACAAAGATTAACAATCCTCGCTTTAGAAGCACAAACTAAATCCTATGCGCCCTATTCAAATTTTCGTGTTGGTTCCGCCATTTTGGGCGACAACGGCCAAATGTATAGTGGCTGTAACGTTGAGAATGCTGCGTTTCCAAGTGGGCAATGTGCCGAAGCAACCGCCATTGGTATGATGGTGATGGATGGATGCCAAAAAATTAAGTCAGTGGTAATCGCCAGCCCGAATGATGACTTTTGTTACCCTTGTGGTAATTGCCGCCAAAAAATCAGCGAATTCTGCGACCCAGACACTACAGTAACCATGGTCACCCAAAGCGGAAAAAGCCAAACGGTTACGATGGCAGAACTCCTGCCCTTCGCGTTTACGCCCAGCGATTTAGACAAATAACCATCAGGGCGTTAGCGCCATTACGTGCCATTGCGCCCTGCTTTTCATCTTACGCTTTTTTCTTCGCTGCCATGGCGTCTAACTGCGCTTGTGTAGCAGGCAACTGATGCTTGTCTTTCCACTCGCTGTAAGGCATCTTATAGACAATTTCACGAGCCGCTTCATAGTCGATTTCTTCCCCCTGCTCTGCGGCTGCAGCACTGTACCACTTAGCTAAACAGTTACGGCAAAAATCGGCCAATATCATCAAATCGATATTTTGCACTTCTTTATGCTCGTCTAAATGCTGTAACAAGCGTCTAAACGCCGCGGCTTCTATCTCGGTTTGGGTTTGCTTATCCATGATTTTCTCCGACAAAAAAGGGAGCTTTCGCTCCCTTTTAGATAATTACTTAATGACCATTACTCTGCAGAAGTGTCTTCTTTAGGTGCTGGCTTTTCTAGCAATTCTTTGATGCTCAAACGAACACGGTTTTGACGGTCAATTTCCATTACTTTCACGTCAACCATTTCGCCTTCTTTCAGGTAGTCGGTTACTTTGTTCACACGCTCGTGAGCGATTTGTGAAATGTGAACCAAACCTTCTTTACCTGGCAATACTTCAACGAATGCACCAAAGTCTACGATACGGGTGATCTTACCGTTGTACACTTTGCCAACTTCGATTTCAGCAGTAACCTGCTCAATCATTGCAATGGCTTTTTCAGACTTCGCACGCTCTGTTGCGAAAATCTTAATTGTACCGTCGTCTTCAATTTCGATGTTGGTGTCTGACTCTTCAGTGATCTGACGAATCATTGCGCCACCTTTACCGATAACTTCACGGATTTTGTCTTGGTCAATTTTCAGCGTGTAGATACGCGGAGCGAATTCGCTCAACTCTTCACGTGAACCACCAATTGCATCATCCATTACGTTAAGGATATGAAGACGTGCTTCTTTCGCTTGCTTAAGCGCGATTTGCATGATCTCTTTGGTGATACCTTCAATTTTGATGTCCATTTGAAGTGCAGTCACACCGTCAGAGGTACCTGCTACTTTAAAGTCCATGTCACCCAAGTGATCTTCGTCACCCAAGATGTCTGAAAGTACAACGAAGTTTTCGTCGCTCTTCACCAAGCCCATTGCGATACCAGCAACAGAGGCTTTAATCGGTACACCGGCATCCATCAATGCCAATGACGTACCACATACTGAAGCCATTGAAGATGAACCGTTAGATTCAGTGATTTCAGAAACCACACGTACTACGTACGGGAATTCTTCTTCACTCGGCATTACAGCTTGAATACCACGCTTAGCCAAACGACCGTGACCAATTTCACGACGCTTAGGCGAACCGATCATACCTGTTTCACCAACACAGTATGGAGGGAAGTTATAGTGAAGCATAAAGCGGCTATCACGCTTACCAGACAATTCATCAATCATCTGTGCGTCGCGCTCTGTACCTAGTGTAGCAACAACTAGCGCCTGAGTTTCACCACGGGTAAACACAGCAGAACCGTGAGTACGTGGCAATACGCCAGTAGCAACGTCAAGTGCACGAACCATTGCAGGATCACGGCCATCGATACGTGGCTCACCAGCAAGAATACGTGAACGTACTACGTCGCTTTCAAGGTCGTGAAGTAGCTCAAGGACTTCTTTCTGGTCTTGCTCTTCGTTCTCAGCAAGGATGTCAGCTAATGCTTTTTCTGTTACAGCAGTTACCGCATCTTTACGCTCTAGCTTATCAGAAATTTGGTAAGCGGCTGTCATGCCCGCTTCAGCAAGTGCTTTGATTTTCTCTTTAAGCTCTGTGTTTTCAGCTTCTGGCTGCCAATCCCACTTCTCAGTACCAACTTGAGCAGCGAATTCGTTTACGTTGCTAACAACAGTTTGAAGTTGCTCGTGACCGTACATAACCGCACCAAGCATCACTTCTTCAGAAAGCACGTTGGCTTCTGATTCAACCATCAATACCGCGCCTTCAGTACCAGCAACAACGAGGTCTAGCTCGCTCGCTTCTTGTTCTGTGTTACGGGTGTTCAATACGTACTCACCGTCGGTATAACCAACACGAGCGGCACCGATAGGACCGTTAAACGGAATACCTGAGATTGCCAAAGCAGCTGATGTACCGATCATGGCAATGATGTCAGTCGGGATTTCAGGGTTAGCAGAAACAACTGTCACAACCACTTGAACTTCGTTCTTGAAGCCTTCAGGGAAAAGTGGACGGATTGGACGGTCGATCAAACGTGCGATTAGGGTTTCGCCTTCTGAAGGACGGCCTTCACGTTTGAAGAAACCACCAGGAATTTTACCTGCTGCGTAGGTTTTTTCCTGATAGTTCACAGTAAGAGGGAAAAAGTCTTGATCAGCTTTTGCTTCTTTTTTACCAACAACAGTCACTAGTACAGAGGTATCGTCCATGCTAGCTAGTACTGCTGCTGTTGCCTGACGTGCAATAACGCCAGTTTCAAGTGTCACAGTATGTTGGCCATACTGGAAAGTTTTAGTAATAGGAGTCACTATTTGTCCTTTATTTCAATCTTTATTTTATCGCTTTTCAACGCGGCCAATAGTATAGCGGCGAATGTCAACAATACCAAGACAAACCACCGCGATAATTTTATCGAAAAACGCAATTGATTGCGGATAACACAATATTGTGGCTCGTTGTCAAACAAACCGAACGCTTGTAGGGCGTTGAGCAATGCCTTTTTTGTTCACTTTTTCATCACTTTGTCATAAAAAGCGGTATGCTAATAGAGGAACAAGCTTTGAGTTGGACACACCATGTTAATTTTACGATTAAACAAAGCGGGAATGCCACTGGACTGGCTAAATGTGTATGAGGCCGCACGCTATTACGCACAAGACAAAGTACTGTTTGAGCTTGGTGCAAATTACCATACCTTAAAAGGTGGCTGGAATCGTTGGGGCGAACAAAGCCAACTGCACATTTCATCGATCATCGGCTGTGATGGCCGAGTGACTTCAGGTACCGGTAAAGTGGCTTTGTGCAATCGCTATTTGTTTCGCAGAGACAATTATCTGTGCTTGTATTGTGGTGAGCGTTTTCCCGTTGGGCAATTAACAAGAGACCACATTATCCCCCGCTCCAGAGGTGGAAAAAACGTGTGGACCAATGTGGCGAGCGCCTGTTCGCGTTGCAACCACCACAAAGGGGCGCGAACGCCTGAAGAAGCAGGAATGCCGTTACTGGCAGTGCCCTTTCAGCCCAATCGGTACGAACGTTTTTACTTGATGAATCGCAAAATACTCGCCGACCAAATGGATTTTTTAAGTAACCACTTTACGGCTAATCGGAATTGGCTCACTCAGGCAGGCTAGTATTCGGCGCGCCACAGTTCAATATTAATGCACCGCTGGCGGAGCTGGGCTCAATTTTTGCGCGTCCAATTCCTTGTACCATAGGTCCATCCAGTCGTTACAAATTTTCTGCTCTAGGTCTGATGCTTCAACCGTTGGGCAAAACAATGAAACCTTAACCAATAGTTTGGCAAATTTATTGGTCTCGATCACAATCACAGGGTCTATAGCAATAAACTCAGCGTCTAAGTGACGCTCAATCACGCTCTTATAACGTTCGGCAACGTCGCGATAATATTCACAGTGGGCTTTGGCTTTTTCAGAAAACTCAGGGAGCAGTTTATAGCCATTCACCAATGGTTCCATGGTGATAGTAAACTCATGCATGGTGTAACGACGCAAGAAGTTTAAGTTTTTAATAGACTGCGTAACCAATTGACTATTTGGCATGTACACGTGTTTCCCTGTGTACGCAAAAGACTCGGTTTCTACCTCTAGCAAGGTGGTTTTCGCCCAATCCATTTCCACCACTTCGCCAACCACGTTGTTCATTTGTACCCAGTCTCCCACTCTAAACGGGCGTGCACTCATATAATAAATAAAGCCCATAAAGCACTGGATAAATTCACGTGTGGCAAAAACAATGGCCACCATAAATGCGGCAATAGAAATAGCTAAATTTTGCACTTCTGCCGACCAGAACATAAGCAAGCAGATGATTAAAAATGCATTGGTCAGTTGTTCGATCAGGTTTATTTGATGTCGACGATCTTCGCCTTTACGCTTACTGCGTTTTTTTATTACCCGTACTACGAGTTGGCGAAACGTTAGAAACAACACCACAAAGACAAACGAAGAGAACAGTTTGTACTCTTGCACAAAGTGTACACTCTCAAACCACAATTTTTGGATGTTGATTTCCACGCAAACTCCGAATTACCGCTAGTCGAATCTATAAAAAAAGGCCGCTTCACATGCCGTGAAGCAGCCTTCTCTATTATGACTAAGAGTTGACCCGCCTGCAATGCCAGTTTACACGGCGTATCAACGAGTTACTCTTTTGTTTAGTCTCGTACTTGTCCTTCGCCACAAACCAAAAATTTCTCTGTGGTGAGTGACTCTAATCCCATCGGGCCATACGCGTGTAATTTCGTTGTTGCAATGCCTATTTCGGCACCTAGCCCCAACTGACTTCCATCAGAAAAACGTGACGACGCATTGACCATCACAACCGATGCATCGACAGCACGCTGGAACATCTTCGCTGCGTCTTGGTTTTTAGTGCAAATCACTTCGGTATGGTTGCTACCAAATTGGGCAATATGATCAATGGCGGCATTAAAATCATCAACTACACGCACCGCCAGCTCTAACCCTAAGTACTCTTCACCATAAGCATCTTCGGCAATGACGTCAGGCGTGGTGAAGTAAGCCTTACCCGCTTCATTCACATGAATTTTCACATCTTTTGCTTCTAATGCTGCGGCGGCTTTGGTCAAAAAGTCACCGGCTACCGCTTGGTGAACAATCAACCCCTCTAGTGCGTTACACACACCTGTTCGTTGCGTTTTACCATTCAACAATATTTCTAACGCAACATCGAGGTCGGCGTCTTTATCAACATATAAGTGGCATACACCTTTAAAGTGCTGAATAACCGGTACTTTACTGTTGTCGGTAACATAGTTGATTAAGCCTTCGCCACCGCGCGGAATAATCACATCAATGTAATCGCGCTGCTCCATTAGCTCTTGCATTAATGCGCGATCTGGGTTGGGTACAACCGTAATCAGTGCACGAGGCAAACCATGTTGTTCCAGCACATCTTGCAATAGACCTGCAATCGCTAAACTAGAATCAAGCGCCTCTTTACCGCCACGCAGGATCACCGCATTGCCTGATTTAAAACACAAGGCGCCCGCGTCAGCCGTCACATTGGGTCTAGCCTCATAAATCATGCAGACTACACCCAATGGGATGCGCATTTTGCGAATTTCCAAACCATTCGGGCGAGTACCAAAATGGCGTTCTTGGCCAACTGGGTCGTCTAGTTCAATAATGGTTTCGATCCCAACAGCCATATCTTCAATACGCGCATCGTTAAGAATTAAACGATCGACCATAGCGGCATCAAGATTGTTTTCTTTGGCTCGCGCCACTTCAGCCGTGTTCACTTCGATAATTTTGTCTTTATTGGCGCGAATTGCCGCTGCCATGTCTGTGAGTACCGCGTTTTTCTTCTCAGTATCCAGTACAGCTAGTGTACGAGCAGCGTGAGCCGCATCTTTTGACAATTGACTAATTAAACTCATTCTTTCTCCATTACTGCAATATGTTGTTTAGAAATGATAGGTCCTGTCTTCTCTTCAAATTCAGAGGCGAACTCATCACTCTCCTGGTTAGCAATAAAATTCAGTAAACAACTACTGTAATTCGATTTTGCTTTTGCCAGTTTTGTTCCATCATCTTTACGCACAAGGATCGTATCTCCTACAGAGAACTCACCTTTTACGTCTATAATCTCGCTACTGGTTAACTGCTCAGTTTCAGTGTCTAACTTGGCGGTAAAGTCACCATTTACGATCACTTCGCCTTGTGCGTTAGACGTGTGGCGCATCCAGTGCACGTTTTCTTTCATCGGCTTGTCGTACGGTTTGAAATGGGTACCGGGGTTTTTCCCATCCATCAGCATATTAAACGACAATTCAGTAAAACCGTTAATAATGTATGTGTCTATACCATGCGAAACGGCTTTTTCTGCGGCTTGTATTTTTGTGCGCATGCCCCCCGTGCCTACGCCACCAGAAACCGCGCCGCCGGCCATAGCATAAATTTCTTCAGTGATTTTATTCACTTCAGACAATAACTCCGCGTCGTCATGCTCATGTGGGTTTTTGGTGTATAACCCATCAATATCTGAACAGATAATCAACGCATCGGCATCCGCGGCAGCCGCCACCATCGCCGACAAATTATCGTTGTCACCCACTTTAAGTTTATCTGTGGTCACGGTATCGTTTTCGTTCACAATCGGTAAAATACCGTGTTCGAGTAAACTAAAAATCGTTTCGCGAATACTCACATATCGTTCGCGTTCACGTAAATCTGCGTGAGTTAGCAACATCTGTGCTGAGGGAAAATCAAACAAACGATCCCACGTGGCCATCATCTCGGTTTGACCGGCTGCGGCCATCGCTTTTTTTACACTGATATCGACTTTTTCAAATTCTGGAAACAGATGGGAACCTGCCGCGACAGACCCCGACGACACGAGGACAACTTGTGTACCTTGCGCTCGGCAGCGAACAATAAATTGTGCAATGCTCAGTAAGTAATGACTACTGCACCCTTTTTTGTTCGGTGCGATCAACGCACTCCCGACTTTAATTACTATGCGTTTCCAATCTGGATGACTCATGTTACTCATAACCTTAAGAACTTTGTTCTGTTAACGTTTGTGTAGCTTTTGAAAAGGTAGCGGTCACTTCCTGACTCGGCGCTTCATCAAATTTGGCGACCAACCAAATTGTTACCGTACTCACAATGAAACCAGGAATAATTTCATACATTACGCTGCTCAATGTTTTACCGTTGTCGAGCACTGGAGCGTATATCCAAAACAGTACAGTTACTGCACCGCTGACAATGCCTGCCATCGCCGCTTTATGCGTGAGGTTTTTCTTGTACAAGCAAAACAAAACTAGCGGTCCAAAAGCAGCACCGAACCCAGCCCAGGCGTTACTCACCAACGACAAAATGGTATTTGACTGGTCCAAAGCTAAAAGCAAGGCCACGACAGCCACCCCAGCTACGCCCATTCGACCAATCGACACGGTTGTTTTTTCTGCCACTTCTTTGTTTGACACTACGCGGTAGATGTCTTCCGTTAATGAACTTGCAGACACCAGCAATTGAGATGAAATCGTACTCATAATTGCCGCTAATATTGCCGCCATTAAAAAGCCACTGATTAATGGGTGAAACAATATTTGTGAAAACAAGATAAAAATAGTCTCTGGATCATCAACTGCCAAACCAAATTGGTTTGCATATGCAATACCAACAAACCCTGTACCTAGCGCACCAATAATGGTGACTGACATCCATGACATACCGATATTTCGTGCCACTTTTATGTCTTTCACCGAGCGAATCGCCATAAATCGAACAATAATATGAGGCTGACCAAAATACCCAAGCCCCCACGCTAAGCTCGAAACCAGCCCGACCAGTGTTAAGTTCTCCAGCGACGCCGATAAGCTCGGAATCGACATGTAGGCGGCATCTGCCATCTGCGACGCCGAATCAAATTCAAGGTAAGCCACAAGAGGCACCAAAATAAGTGCAACGAACATAATGCAACCTTGAACAAAGTCGGTCATGCTGACCGCTAAAAAACCGCCGAGTAAGGTGTATGACACAACTACGCCTAAAGTAATCACCAAACCCCATTGGTATTGCACATCAAAAGCACTTTCAAACAATTTACCGCCAGCGACTAACCCCGCCGACGTATACAAGGTGAAAAACATCACGATGATCGCGGCTGAAACAATGCGTACCGAAGCACTTGATTGCCCGAAACGCTTGGCGAAAAACTCTGGTATTGTCAGTGCGTCGTCAGCAACTTCGGTATAAACCCGTAATCGTGGCGCCACCAACAAATAATTGGCTAATGCTCCAACCAATAAGCCAATTGCGATGTACATGGCATCGAACCCAGATACAAACATAGCACCAGGCAGCCCCATTAACATCCAACCACTCATGTCAGAAGCGCCCGCAGACAAAGCGGTAACCTGAGGACTCACTTTACGACCCCCAAGGATATAGCCAGAAATATCACTGGTAGATTGACGATAAGCGAACAACCCTATTCCCAACATCGCTAAAAAATAAATGGCGAGTGATATATAACCTTCAAATTCCATAATGAATCTTGATAACCCCTACTTGTTTTCACCGACTTTCCACAACACGGTGTCTTTCGGATTTCTGTATCAGCAAGATTTATTATTAATTTTATTTGCCGATCAATTAATTTGTACTCTAATTATATTCAGATTATGCAGTTAATTGCAACACCCTATCAAGATGAGCTTTGTACTGAGACTTTCCCTATCAAGATTTTTGACCGGAGAACTCAATAACATAAAACGCAATAAATTCAACATAATTACAAATACTTATCTGTTTAATCACAAACCAAATCAAGTCGTTCAAATACATAAAAAGCAAAGTAGAATTAAATTTTTGATCCGCTTTGCAATCGAGAAGCCGCAAACAAAGCCGATTTTCGAATAACTATTCACCAAAATTGCATAAAATCAAAAAGTGTTACGACGATGAAGTAATGACTGTGTTTATCGCAATTTCCATTGTAGCCAATAACACTATCCTACCCGGTAAAACATGACATTTTAGTTACAGATGAAATTATTACTCTTAAAATTACTTTTATTCGGTGGACGCATATTTTTTCGTCGAAACGCCCTTCGACTGCTTAGCCAACCCTATTGAGAGCGGAAATAAGATTGCCCAAAGTACACCCAAGCAAAGAGCGGTAATCAAAGAAGAATGAGAAAAAGCCACAGCGCCTAATCGCTCTCCGGCTAGATAGCTTGCCGGCCCGCCGACCATACCCGCACACACACTCAGCCAAAATCGTGAGTGGAAATACGATAAGCTGTGTGTCAGCGTTATTGCGAATCCGCTCCACACAACGAGCAGCCACAGAGGTATCATCAGTGTGTGTATTGGATCATAAAAAACAAACACCTCAGCATGGGCCAACACACTATCGACCAAGGTGCCCAATGCCGTAATGATACCAACTAGCTTGAGTTCATTTACCGCGTCTTTCACGAGATAAAAGTGCAAGCCCAATAGCAATAATGCAATAAATAAGTAATCGTTTTTCCCTAGGATGAGTACAAACCATATAACTTGGAAGATTACGAAGTTGATGAGATTAAAATACTTATTCATATATCTGGCTCAAAAAGAGTATTAATGCTGTTACGCGCCAGCGGTGAGTAAGTTCAAAAAACTATCAAGGAGAAGAGACGAATGAAAATGGTAAAGTACTATTTATTACTTGTACTTTTATCTGTAATAGGCGCGGTCCTCATCCCTTTTTGGCTAGTAAAAGTGCTATTGATATGGGTAGCACTGTGTTTCGCTTCCGTCTCGTTTGCCTATGGATTCGCATACCCATCGTTATTTCGCAAGCGACACGACGGCCATATTCCCTTTTACATACGATGGATATTTTTCCCATTCTTGTTAGGCGCCCAAATTTACAATCAATGGCAACGCGCCCACGACCAAGTCCCTCACGTTCAAAAGATAACTGAGCATATTTACCTCGCGGCGCGTTTATTACCAAGAGATGTCGAAACATTAGATGCACATGGTATTAATGCCATTTTAGACGTCACGGCTGAATTTGACGGCTTAGATTGGTCTGCATCATCGAGAGATTTCGACTACCTCAACGTGCCAGTACTAGACCATATGCCACCGACACAAGCGCAGCTTAATCAAGCCATTAACTTCATTGAGCAACACAAGCAAAAAGATCAGAAGGTGGTCGTGCATTGCGCCTTAGGCCGTGGGCGTTCGGTGTACATGGTTGCAGCCTATCTACTCACACAAGACGATACCCTTTCAGTGGTTGACGCTATGCAAAAAATAAACGCCATACGTTCAACCGCCCGACTGAACAAACATCAACTATCGACACTGAAGCGCATCAAACAAGGAGGAAAGCTATTTCTCCCTCCGAGACTGGCGTTAATCATGAATCCCGTCGCTGGCGGCGGTAAGTGGGGCAAATACCAAGACGACATCGTCGCCAGACTCACCCCCCATTTCCAGGTCTCTATATTTGAAACCACTGAATCGATAAGCGCTCAGCAACTGGCACACAAAGCACTAAAACAAGGGTTTGAAATTATTGTCGCCGGTGGTGGTGATGGTACGGTAACCGAAGTAGCAAGTGCCTTAGTTAGGCAACCACAGACCTTGGGGATAATCCCACTTGGCACTGCCAATGCGCTGGCTTCCGTATTTCATGGTTTAAGCAGTAAAGTATCGCCTATTGCTACCGCTTGTGACGTTTTGATCGAAGGGAATTCACATCAAATAGACGTTGCTTATTGTAATGAAAAGCTGATGCTACTTGTTGCAGCTGTGGGTTTTGAGTCGCAAATGATTGAATATGCCGACCGAGAAAATAAAAACGCAGGAGGCCAGTTCGCTTATTTATCTGGACTGTGGCAGGCACTGAACAAAAATAAAATTCTTGATGTCACTCTAGTAACGGAAGGAAAAGAAACCAGAATAGAAACACCCAGCGTGGTGATCGCCAATGCCGCACCAACAGCAACCGCGTTAGCCCAAGGTGGTGGACAACCCGATGTTAAAGACGGAAAGGTGGATATAACCTGGTTACCAAAAGAAGCACACCGCTCAGCCAATTTCTTTTCTCTGGCTGAGCTGGTACTGAGCGGGGCAACCGACACGGCACTCTCATCGCGTATCGTGCATCAGCGTGTCGCTGAAGTCACCGTTAAATTAGCGAGTACAATGGCTTATGCCATAGACGGTGAAATTTATGAGAGTGACGAACTACGAATAAAAACGGTCCCGCAGGCTTTAAATGTTATGGCTAACAGCACACAATTGAATTAGCACTAACAAAGAGCAGGAATTATTCCTGCTCAACCGCTTCTTGAATCGCTTTACCCGCTTTTTCTATGTCTTTTCCAGCGCCTTCAATCGTCGCACACGAAGCGGTGGCCAAAATCAACGCGACAATCAGTAAACATTTCTTTTTCATTTTAATCTCCTAAATATTACTGGTAATACTATGTGGTGCATTGTTTTTTTCATAGTCTCCCAACCAATCTATCAACTCACAGCACTTAACTGGACGACTGATATAATACCCTTGTGCGATATCACAACCAAAGTCAGATAACATGCGCATGGCATCTTTATTTTCAACACCTTCGGCAACCACAGACAAACCGAACACATTTGCCAGCGCAATAATGGTTTTCACTATTTGCTGGTCATCGTGGTCAGTTGAAAGGTTAAGGACAAAGCTCTTGTCAATTTTCACCGTAGATACCGGCAAGTGCTTCAAATAAGCCAGCGACGAATACCCTGTACCAAAGTCATCAATAGCCAACGCAAACCCCTGACTTTTCAAGTTGTTCAAATTATTAATCGCCGTATCGGCATCTGCCACCAAATCGCTTTCTGTTATCTCCAGTACTACGTCATTAGACGCAAAACCCGCGTCCCGTAACCGTTGAGTGAAGGTTTCAAGTAACTCAGCATTTTGTATATCTTGGGTAGAAAAGTTGATCGCAGCAGTAATAGGATACCCGGCTTGTCGAAAACGGCGCAAATCTTCAATTACCTGTTGTGCCACCCACATAGTTATTTGGTCGATAAGGCCGGCATTTTCGGCAATACCAATAAACTCATCAGGCGGAATAAAACCCAAACTACTGTTTACCCAACGGATAAGTGCTTCAACACCTGTCACTTGATTTGATTTTAAATCGACTTTTGGCTGGTACACCATATAGAGCTCATCTTGCGCACTGGATAGCGCGCGTTTTAGCTCTGTGATAATCGTCAAACGTCGTATGTATCGATTTTCTATTTCAGGGTCATAAAACGTCAACGCATTAAACCCATGTTCACCGTCATCGATAACAATATTAATTTTTCGAAAAATTTCTTCCGCGGTCGCCGCTTGTTCAGGGCAGTTCAACACCCCTAATGTCATTTTGATTGGAATAACCAAACCATCGGTTTCAACCGGCGTCTCAAGCAGCGCTTTCACTTCCAGAAGTTTGTCGTGACTCAATATTGTTGCGGGTATCCACAATAATTCCCCACCCGACAGTCGTGCCGCCACTCCGTCCATGGTTTCCAACCGCGCCGACGTTGTTTTTAAACACACATCACCGTTTGCAAACCCGTATAAGTCATTAATAGTGCGAAAGCCTTGTAAGTTAACGGCAATCGCTTGAAACGGGCGCCCTGCGGTCAATGCGTCATTGACCCATTGCTCCACATAATTTCGATTGTAAAGGCCTGTGAGCATATCGTGTTGGGCTTGGTATCTTATACGTTCTTCACGCGAGCGGATGCTGTCTCTCATACTCGTGAATGCCGTACCTAAGCTACGAATTTCCCTCAACCTGCCCTTTACTGCTATTTCTTCGTGGTAGTTGCCTTCGGATATATATTTAACTGCATCAACCAATGAAGCCAACGGCTGACTGACGCGACGAGATAACCAAAACGTCATGAGCAACGTCACTAAAATGGCGAGAATAGAGATACCGATAATGGTGATTTGTAATTGGCTAAAACTTTCATATTGCTCTGTGGCATCGGCTGCTAATAAAATTTTCACATCAGCATTAACCATTTGAGACCATTGCAAAGGCTGTGTAATGTACGCGCCTCTGTTTTTTACTGTCACGTCTAACCAACTAATAGAAGATTGTTGATTTTGCACCACCGACAGGGCTTTGTCTTTTGGCATGCTGGCATTCATTATCTGTAATTCACCAGACGCGGTAGTGATATACATGATGATATCAGCCTGCATAGAGGTTTTAAGCAATTCAAAAAAATCATCATCTAGGGCAAAGCCTAAACAGGCCACACTTGAAGGCGTCGGCGTTAATATAGGCAACATTACTACTTGATACAGTTCGTCATTCACAGTAATTGCGCCCTCAGCACCACCTTGCAAAGCATCTTGAATCATATCGGGATAGGGAAATTGATGATTGCGTGTAAAAAATGCAGAATCACTTGTCACAACATCACCATTAAGATCGACAATAGTCATGAAATCGGCGCTAATTCGACGCTTGAAGCTCTCGAATGTGCTGGTGATCGTTGGTTGGTCTTTTGAGGCAATTGCTTGTCTAAAGCCAAAATCACGTAATAATACGCGTGTTGTATCTAGCAACGCCTTACGGCGGTCATCTACCACGCGGTTAAACACGCTTTGAGCAATCGCAATGTCTTTATCTAATTGTTTTCTAACGACACCTGAAGTCGCTGTCCACACGTTGATCAATATCAGCGAAGCAGTGATCAATATACCGGCAAGTACAATTCTGAAAATACGTTGTCGCAAAGAAACTAACATCGCGCGTTAGCCACCAAAAAGTTTCATTGAATACTGAATAACAAACCCTACCCTGTTACTTTACCGGTCCATGCTACTGATAATTGTGATAAATGAATAGTGTTTATTAGTGTAGTCTGATGTTAATGCATTGCCTATTTAAAGGGAATTAAATACCGTATTCGGTGATGTCGAGACATAAAAAAACCCGGACAAAGTCCGGGTTTCGATTTGGTGCGGAAAGCGGGACTTGAACCCGCACGAGCTATGCTCACCACCCCCTCAAGATGGCGTGTCTACCAATTCCACCACTTCCGCGAAAACTGTTTTAGTTTGGAACGTCTGAGTTCGTATCATCGTCTGATGCTGGTACATCAGAAGCGGGCACGTCAGTATCGTTCGCTGGCAACGTTTGTACTTCAGCTGGAACGTCTAGGTTTTCCCATTCGTCAGTGGCCTTTTCATGGTTAGCAGACATGCCACCTAGCCACAAACTAATAACGAAAAACAACGTTGCAAGGATCGCTGTAGCTTTGGTCATAAAATTACCAGAACCGCTTGACCCAAATACAGTATTAGAACCACCGCTACCAAAAGATGCGCCCATATCTGCGCCTTTACCTTGCTGAATCAGTACAAAACCGATTAAAAGCAAAGCAACAACCAGATACACGACAAGTAGCACTTCGTACAAATACATAGTTACCTCAATTAACCTGCCAATTTTTACGTTGGCGTAAATTCTTCCATTTTTAGGCTATAGCTTTATTGCCACTATCGCCTGTCTTTCCTGTGTAAACCGTGTGCTGCGTTTTTTGCTGTCACAATCGCACTGTGAAAACTAATGAATACCAAATGCGATGCTTGAATATTTTTCTGCAATATTTACACAAGCTAAATCTTAAACGCTCTCTGCGTGATTGACTTTTTACTTAAAATCACCGCCAATCTCAGTTGGGTATCAAGCCCGCTATGACAATTATCAAGGTGCTAATTCGCACTCTCAAGCGTTTACTGCTCTTTCGAAGCGGGCGTGATATTAACGATTCCGATTGCAATATACAAGTAGAAAAATCAATTTCCTAGCCTACACGGTTTAATTGGTGACTTTGCGTACAACCTCGGCGATATTTTCTGCCCACTGGTTAGAAACTGACTCATCATCAGACTCTACCATTACACGGATAAGTGGCTCTGTACCACTCTTACGCAGTAATACGCGCCCCTTTTTCCCCATCGCTGCTTCGGCCGCTTTTACCGCTTCTTGTACATCTGTATGAGTAAGCGGGTCTTTGCTGCTTGCTTCAAAACGCACATTAATGAGAGTTTGCGGATATTTTTCGAAACCCGCCGCCAAGTCGTGGAGTGTCATACCTGCGCGCAACATGGCAGCAATCACCTGCAACCCAGCAATAATACCATCACCCGTTGTGCTCATTGCCAAATTAAGCACATGGCCAGAGTTCTCTCCACCAATGGCCCAGCCCTTCTGTTGAAGAAGTTCCATCACATACCTGTCGCCTACTTTGCTGCGCGTAAAGGGTACCGCTAATTTAGACAAGGCCACTTCTAAACCGAGGTTACTCATGAGTGTGCCCACGACACCACCCTGTAAACGCCCGCATTTCAATTCGTTTCTTGCGATGATGTAAATCAGCTGGTCGCCATCAATCACATTACCCAGATGGTCGACCATCATGATCCGGTCGCCATCGCCATCTAACGCAAAACCCAAATCTGCTTTGGTTTCGATAACCTTGTTAATGGTCGCCTGTATCGCGGTCGCTCCAACACCATCGTTAATATTCAGCCCATCTGGGTCAGTACCAATTTCAATAACTTTGGCCCCCAGTTCTGATAGCACATTGGGTGCGATGTTGTACGTTGCTCCATGTGCACAATCAACCACAACTTTTAAGCCAGTGAGGGAGAGGTCCGATGGAAAAGTGCCCTTACAAAATTCAATATAGCGACCGGAAGCATCGTTAACCCGACTCGCTTTACCTAACTGATCAGAAGCCACACAAACCATAGGCTCATCCATCATGGCTTCAATGGCCAATTCAATACTGTCATCCAATTTGTAACCATCAGATGAAAAGAACTTAATGCCATTGTCGTAATACGGGTTGTGTGACGCACTTATCACGATACCCGCTTCAGCCCTGAATGTTTTAGTTAAATACGCAATGGCAGGTGTAGGCATAGGCCCGAGCAAACTAATGTGGATCCCTGCTGCTGACAAACCCGCTTCTAGTGCCGATTCGAGCATATACCCTGAAATTCGCGTATCTTTGCCAATTAATACCTTGTTGGTACCTTGGCCCGCCAACACTTTACCTGCGGCCCAACCCAACTTGGTCACAAACTCAGGATTAATGACGCTTTCGCCGACCTTACCTCGAATACCGTCGGTACCAAAATATTTGCGTTTTCCCATTACAAAAGGGTCCCTTACTTATTTTATTTAACTATATTGTATTGCAATACGGAGCAGAAGAAATAATAAATTCAACCTAAATAACCTGTTAGGTGCGAGTTTGTCGTTACGACACTTGCTTCAACATATTGACTATTCGCACCGCGTCCATCGTTTCTTCCACATCGTGTACCCTGATAACATGTGCGCCTTTTTGAGCCGCTATTGTTGCTACAGCAATACTCCCAGCTAGGCGACGGTCAACACTTCGGTTCAACAAATTGCCAATCATAGATTTACGTGACATGCCTACCAAAACAGGAAAGCCAAGCGCCATGCAAGACTCTAAATTCGCTAGCAATTCGTAATTATGAGTGACCGATTTTCCAAAGCCAAAGCCAGGATCAAGCATGATTGCATTTTTTGCGATTCCAGCGTCAACGCAAGCTTGTACGCGATTGAGTAAAAACGCGTTCACATCGTCAACTACGTTTCGGTAACTCGGGTCCATTTGCATCGTTCGAGGTTGCCCTTGCATATGCATTAGACAGACAGGTACCTGTAATTGAGCGGCAATGGCTAACGCACCAGGTTCTTGTAAAGCCCTTACGTCATTGATCAAATCTGCGCCAGCATTCACAGCGTGTTCCATAACTTTTGCTTTACTGGTATCAATGGAAATATACACATCGCTGTTAGCGCGGATCTTTTCAATAATGGGGACCACGCGCGCGAGTTCATCTTCTTCAGAGACTTCAGGGGCACCTGGGCGTGTCGATTCGCCGCCAATATCGATAAACTCTGCGCCAGCTTCAACCATTTTCATCGCTTCGGCATATGCTTTGTCTAACGTGTTGTGTTTGCCGCCGTCAGAGAAAGAATCAGGGGTTACATTCAAAATTCCCATCACTGCGGGAGAAGAAAAAACGACGTCTTGGTTTCTAATTAACATATTACGCTCACTGTTAAATACTGCGTTGTAACATGAAGATGATTTTACATTTGTTCCAACGCGAAAATGACGGATAAGACAACGAAAAAAGCGCCAGTGGTATGCTGGCGCTTTTATTTTAAACAAGGGTAATTAACTTGGCAGGTCGCCTGGTTTACCCACCGAGGGTTTATCTACACCATCGTTGGTAATTTCACCTTCGGTTACCGGTGTGCCGCCACTGGGCTTATCACCGTCTTTAGGTTTGCGATCGTCCCAATCAGAAGGTGGGCGCACATCTACACGAGCCATTAAATCGTCGATTTGCTTCGCATCGATAGTTTCGTACTTCATCAACGCGTCTTTCATTGCGTGCAGAATGTCGATGTTATCTTCGAGGATTTTTTGCGCTCGGTCGTAGTTGTTGTCGATCAACGTTTTAATCTCAGCATCGATGGCACGTGCTGTGTCATCAGACATATGAGACGCTTTAGACATGCTACGGCCCAAGAACACTTCGCCTTCTTCTTCCGCGTAAAGCATTGGACCCATTTTGCTCGACAAGCCCCATTGAGTCACCATCTTACGTGCAATGTCTGTAGCTCGCTCGATATCGTTCGATGCACCGGTAGTCACTTCATCGTCACCATAGATGATTGCTTCTGCAATACGGCCACCAAACAAGCTAGAAATCATACTTTCTAGGTGCTTTTTAGTATGGCTAACGCGATCTTGCTCTGGCAAATACATAGTCACACCCAATGCGCGACCACGTGGAATAATTGATACCTTATAGACAGGGTCATGCTCTGGCACCAAACGGCCAACAATTGCGTGCCCTGCTTCGTGGTATGCAGTCATTTCTTTCTCGTGCTCAGACATCACCATAGTCTTGCGCTCAGCGCCCATCATGATTTTATCTTTCGCTTTGTCAAACTCTTCCATGCCCACTAAGCGCTTGTTCGCACGTGCAGCAAACAATGCCGCTTCGTTAACAAGGTTCGCCAAGTCTGCACCAGAGAAGCCTGGCGTGCCACGCGCTATTACTGAAGGCTCAACATTATCACCCACTGGCACTTTGCGAATGTGCACTTTAAGAATTTGTTCACGACCACGAATATCTGGCAGACCCACGACTACTTGACGATCGAAACGGCCAGGACGCAACAACGCTGGGTCTAACACGTCTGGGCGGTTAGTAGCAGCAATCACGATAATGCCTTCATGACCTTCAAAACCGTCCATTTCGACTAGCATTTGGTTCAGAGTTTGTTCGCGCTCGTCGTGTCCACCACCTAAGCCTGCACCACGTTGGCGACCTACAGCATCGATTTCGTCGATAAAGATGATACATGGCGCTGATTTTTTCGCTTGTTCGAACATATCGCGAACACGTGATGCACCCACACCAACAAACATTTCAACAAAATCAGAACCCGAAATCGTAAAGAATGGTACTTTCGCTTCACCCGCTACTGCTTTCGCTAGCAAGGTTTTACCTGTACCAGGAGGACCAACCATTAATACGCCTTTAGGGATCTTACCGCCTAATTTCTGGAATTTTGATGGGTCGCGTAAGAAGTCTACCAACTCGGTAACGTCTTCTTTTGCTTCATCACAACCTGCGACATCCGCGAACGTGGTCTTAATCTGGTCTTCGCCAAGTAGGCGTGCTTTGCTCTTGCCGAATGACATCGCTCCGCGGCCACCGCCACCTTGCATTTGACGCATGAAGAATATCCATACCGCAATAAGTAGCAACATTGGGAACCAAGAAATGAAGATCGATGTAAGAATAGATGGTTCTTCTGGCGGCTCGCCGACCACGCGTACATCACTGTTTAATAAGTCTTTCATAAGACCGTCATCGTACATAGGAATGTAAGTGACGAACTGGTCGCCGTTACGTCGTGTACCAGTGATTTTGCGAGAACCGCTGTCAATGCGAGCTTCGCGTACATTGCCCTGGTTCACTTCTTTGATGAATGTATCGTAGGACGTTTGCGTTCGGCTTGAATCGCTAGGCGAAAAGCTCTGGAACACAGACATCAAAACTACGGCGATAACTAACCACAAGATTAAATTTTTTGCCATGTCGCTCAATGCTACTAACCTCTGTAAAAACCCAAATGGGTGATAACTGCACCCACGCTTAATCAGTGTATGGGGGCGCTATCCCAATTTGCAACGAAATTCGTTACTTAGAGAGTACTATACTTTGTATCCGCTAGCCACCATATCCCCCTCAGTAAAATGGGAATACGGTGAATGGTGCACACCCTTTATACGACCCAATAATATAAGTTGGATGTTTCTTTTTTTGTCATTCACTAATAATGTCATTAGGATTGTAGACTCAATGGCGTTAGAATACGTCATTTCAAGATGTATCTGATTATTTAATTGTAAGAAAAACTAACTAAATGAAGCTATCTACAAAACAAAAGCAGTTTCTGAAGGGCCTAGCCCATCCTCTAAAACCCGTTGTACAACTAGGTGCAAATGGCTTAACTGAAGGGGTGGTTGCAGAAATTGACAACGCATTGTCGCATCACGAACTGATTAAAGTAAAAGTGCCCAGTGATGACAGAGAAGAAAAAGCTTTGATCATGGATGCCATCATCCGTGAAACCAAAGCAGAAAAATTGCAAGTGATTGGGCACACACTGATCCTCTTCCGCCAAAGCGAAGAGCGTAAAATTCAGTTGCCAAAATAATCTGACAAATCTAACGGGTGACACCCGCTTTAGATCTGGGCTGGGTTACACTGCAAATGATAACAACAAAAAGGAATCATTATGCAGTTAACCCACTCTACCGCCATCGTCACCGGTGGCTGTTCAGGTTTAGGCCTGGCGACTGCGACACATCTACGTTCGTTGGGCTTTCGCGTTGCGCTTTTTGATATCAATCGAGAAGCAGGCGAACAACACGTTGCCAACCTTGGCTCTGCCGACACCCTCTTTTGCCATGTTAATGTATGTGATGAAGACTCTGTTAAAAAGGGCATTCAACACACAGTCGAACACTTCGGCGATATTTACGCTTGCATTAACTGTGCAGGGGTAGTGGCAGTTGACCGCACTCTGGACAAAGAAGGCAAGGCCGCGCCACTCGCTAACTTCCAACGCACTGTCGATATAAACTTAGTTGGTACGTTCAACGTTGCTCGCTTAGCCGCTGAGCAAATAGCCTCACAACAACCAATTGATGACGACAACCAACGCGGAGTTATCATCAATACCGCATCCATTGCGGGTTATGAAGGCCAAATTGGCCAAACCGCCTATGCAGCAAGTAAAGCGGGAATTATTGGTTTAACCTTGCCGATGGCGAGAGATCTTGCGCCATTAGGTATCCGTGTAAACACTATTGCGCCGGGGGTCATGGGCACCCCGTTATTGTTAGCGATGCCAGAGAAAGTACAGGCAGGTTTGGTGAGTCATGTGCAAAACCCTAAGCGTTTGGGTTTACCCGAAGAATTTGGCAAATTAGCCGCACATATTATTGCTAATACCTACCTAAATGGTGAAACGATTCGTCTCGATGGCGCATTGCGCATGACACCCAAATAAATCGTACAAAACACGGTTGTTTAACGATGACCCCGAACCATTCGGCATAGTCCATTCTGGGGTCATTTCAACGTTGTAGTTCTTGATGAGTCA
This sequence comes from Alteromonas sp. ABE4_545, assembly GCF_056161325.1. Classification (NCBI taxonomy): domain Bacteria; kingdom Pseudomonadati; phylum Pseudomonadota; class Gammaproteobacteria; order Alteromonadales; family Alteromonadaceae; genus Alteromonas; species Alteromonas sp. ABE4_545. Next base: position 54,025 of record NZ_JBSWYY010000008.1, on the reverse strand, counting down.
GTGCACTAGTGTCTTACTCTTCACCACCGTTCACAATCATGGCGATGTTGTACAAACGATTTAACGCATGATAATTAATGGTGTTTTTCGGGTAACGCCCGCGACTGGATAACTGCCCCGCTTCTTGTTGCATAATCAAACTCAGTGCATCATCGACAGTCGCCACAGCATAAATGTGAAACTGCCCTTTTTTCACCGCTTCAACCACTGCTTTATCTAACACTAAATTGGTGACGTTTGATTTGGGGATCACCACCCCTTGTTGCCCTGTTAAGCCGCGGTGCTGACACAAAGCGAAAAACCCTTCGATTTTTTCATTAACGCCACCAACCGATTGCACTTCCCCGTATTGGTTGATTGAACCGGTGATCGCCAACGCCTGATTAGCCGGGATTTCTGTGAGCGCTGATATTAGCGCTACCAATTCCCCCAACGAGGCACTGTCGCCGTCAATGTGGCCGTAAGACTGCTCTAACGCAATATTGGCAGACAAGGTTAAAGGAAAGTGCTGGGCATATTTATGCCCCAAATACCCAGTGAGTAGCATAACGCCTTTTGAATGAATAGGCTGCCCTAGCTCAACTTCGCGTTCAATGTCTACTACCCCATTCGCGCCAGCATACACAGTAGAGGTAATGCGCGCTGGCGTACCGAAAATTGTGTCACCCACTTCCAGCACCGTTAAGCCATTCACATTCCCCACAGCTTTACCGGTGGTGTCGATTAACACTTGCCCTTCTTTTATATCGTCGAGCAAGGCTTGGCTTACACGCCCAGTTCGCCGCTTTTTAGCCAATAATGCCGCTTCGATATGCGACAGCGCTAATTCTTGGCTTTGTGCTTTCATACAGAAATAATGCGCTTCGTTAAGTAATTCAATTACATCAGCGAAACGAGCAGATATTTGCCCTTGGTGTTCCGCCATACGCAGCGAATACTCAACCAAACGACACATCGCATTACCGGATATCCCCGACAAGCCCAACTCCGCTATTTGACGCCTAACCCGCCCGACAAAATCAAATAAGGTTTGTTTTGTGAGGGGAATCTCGTGGTCGAAATCAACTAACACACGAAATAGTTCATCAAACTCGTTATCGTAATCTTGCAATGTGTAATAAAGCTCTCGAGAGCCCAACAAGATAATTTTAACTTTTAAATCCATACTTTGCGGCATCAGTGTTACCGCATTCACCATACCGATTTCCTGTTGGGGTATTTCCATTTTCAACTTGCCGAATTTCACCGCGAGTTTTAATGCTTCCCATACATAGGGTTGTTCAAGTAAGTGATCAGCGTCGAGCAGCAAATACCCGCCATTGGCTTTGTGCAACGCCCCTGGGCGAATCATGCGGTAGTTGGTATAAACCGCACCTTGAATGTGGGTATATTCAATTTTGCCAAACAGGTTTTGATAAGTCGGGTTAGGCTCATAAATTACTGGCGCGCCATCATCTAACTTGTTACCGATTAACACATTGGGGACAAAGTGACCTTCAAATACGGCTCGACGATCAATTTCGTCAGGTTTGTCGTCTTTGCTTTCCTCAGCGAGCAGTTCAATAATGGTATCGATAATACTCGGGCGCATTTGACGCAAATACTTGAGTACGCCTAAATCATCACTGTACTTGTGTTCTAAATCTTTCAGTAAGGGCCGAATCCCTTGCTCTGCTGTTTCTCGGTTGAGCGATCGCAACTGTTCAGAACTCTCTCGCTTCCACACCGGCAGCGCAATCAAGCTCTCTGACAAGCGATTTTCCAAATCATCTATGAGACTATAAAAATGTTCGCGTTCTTGAGATGAGCACTGAGCAAATTGCGCATCTGTGATAGGTTTGCCGTCAATAATTGGCGAAAAGCTAATAGCTCCACCCTCTTCATGCATGGCGACGCCATTTGCTAGGGCATATCGCTCCAAGGCATCGATTGCATCGTCATATTTCTGCTCAAACGAACGCTCAATAGCGGCTTTTTTTCTCTGGTATCCGGGGTTATCAAACGCGGCTGGAAAGGTGTCGATTAACTCATCAACCAGCTTATTCATATCAGCAGACAACTGTTTGGCACCGCCCGGCGGTAAGCGCAATAAGTTAGGTTCGCGCTCGTCTTCGAAATTATTGATGTAACACCAATCATCTGGGGTAGAAAGCTGCTTCACTTGCCGCTCTATATAGTCTTTAACCAGGGTAAATCTACCCGTGGCATGCTCACCCATTACATATAAGTTGTAGCCTACTGCGTTAATACCCAACCCAAAGGTAAGGGCTTCACGGGCACGTTCTTGGCCGATGAAAGTAGCATGAATGGCTTGTTCGTCTTTCAATGCTTGGTTGATGGCACGACGATTTAAACTTGGTGTTAGCTGGGAAGCCGCTAGCTCTTTCCAGGTTGCAGACATGGTTTGTTATACTCGTTATTTTAAATGACTGTAGGTCTACTTCGGCAGACCGTTTAATCCTACCGCTTTCGCCGTCACTATCACAGTGATTCACGCTATTAATCATCCGATTATTCTCAAAAATACGTTGAAACAGAAACACCGGCGTAAAAACTAACCAATATCAATATTGTAGTGTCATAATCAAAGTACCGTTACCGATTTTAACCGCACAAGGTTAAGAACGAGAATAAAATGAACAACACACTCACGAAACTGAACAACCTATCGCTTTTAACCGCCCTACTAAGTATTTTTATTGGCTTATCTATGCCCGCCTATTGTGAAGTTATCTCCGCATCAAAATCTGGTTTTATAGTAGAAAATACCATTACTACCAGTGCAACAAAGGAAGCAACCTGGCGCGCACTGGTCAACAACGTGAACGATTGGTGGCCCAAAGATCACACGTGGTGGGGCGAAACGAGTACGCTGAGTATCGACCCCACGGCAGGCGGATGTTTTTGCGAATTTAATGATGATAAATCTGCTGAGCATTTACGAGTGACCTTTGTCGACCCCAATCAATCTATGCGCTTAACCGGTGGCTTGGGGCCATTACAAGGGCTAGGCATGTATGGTGCGCTGAGTTTTACGCTCACCCAAGAGCAAGGGGTAACCAGCGTGGCTATGCGCTACCATGTGCAAGCCTATTATGAAGACGACCTGCCAGGGTTAGCGCGTATCGTCGACCAAGTTCAAGCGCTGCAATTAAATGGCTTAAAAAGCTTTTTAACGCCGAAGGATCAAGAATCCGATTAATTCTTCAACAATTGACGTGTTAAATGCGACCAAATCGCCTTATGCTATTGTGACTTAAGCCGCCGCTGGGGTATTCTATGCGGCTTATTGCTGTAATTAGAATTTAACACGCGGAAGCCCGATTTACATGGCCGAAAATCAATACAACCCTCAAGAAATTGAACAGGCTGTTCAACAGCACTGGGAAGAAAATCAGTCATTTAAGGTTAGCGAAGACGCTGACAAAGAAAAGTTTTACTGTTTATCAATGTTCCCTTACCCAAGTGGCCGACTCCACATGGGTCACGTTCGCAACTACACAATCGGTGATGTGATCAGCCGATTCCAACGCATGCAAGGCAAAAATGTCATGCAGCCTATGGGTTGGGATGCTTTCGGTCTTCCTGCAGAAAATGCCGCGATCAACAACAACACGGCTCCCGCTAACTGGACGTATTCCAACATCGATTACATGAAAGGCCAGTTGCGTTCACTCGGTTTTGGTTATGATTGGGACCGCGAAGTCACCACCTGTACGCCGGAATATTACCGTTGGGAGCAATGGTTCTTTACCCGCCTTTATGAAAAAGGTTTGGTATATAAAAAGAATTCAACCGTAAACTGGGACCCAGTTGATCAAACCGTATTAGCCAACGAGCAAGTCATCGACGGGCGCGGTTGGCGTTCAGGCGCATTGGTTGAGCAAAAAGAAATTCCACAGTGGTTTATCAAAATCACCGATTACGCTGAAGAATTGCTTTCTGATCTAGAGCAGCTTGAAGAATGGCCAGAGCAGGTTCGTGCCATGCAAGCGAACTGGATTGGTCGCTCTGAAGGTGCCGAAATCACCTTTAAACTTAGCGATACAGTCGCAGACACCGAAACACTTTCAGTTTATACCACTCGTCCAGACACACTTTACGGTGTGACTTATGTGGCAGTAGCTGCACAACACCCTATTGCTGAAGCAGCCGCTAAAAACAATCCTGAATTAGCCAGCTTTATCGATGAGTGTAAAAACACCAAAGTTGCCGAAGCCGACATGGCAACAATGGAGAAAAAAGGTTTTGCTACAGGCTATACAGTTATTCACCCACTCACGGGCGAAGCCTTGCCTGTGTGGGCTGCTAACTTTGTATTGATGGATTATGGCTCTGGTGCCGTGATGTCAGTACCGGGTCACGACCAACGTGACTGGGAATTTGCAACCAAATATGATTTACCCATCAAGCAAGTTGTTACACCGAGCGATGACGCAGAGTTTGATTTAACCCAAGCTGCACTCACCGAAAAAGGCGAGCTAGTGAACTCTGGGGAGTTTGACGGACTTAATTTTGAAGCCGCATTCGACGCCATTACTGCGAAGCTTGTTGAACTAGGCCAAGGCGAGCGCAAAGTCAATTATCGTCTACGCGATTGGGGTGTAAGCCGCCAACGTTATTGGGGGGCGCCTATCCCTATGTTGAATTTGGAAAACGGCGAGTCTGTGCCCGTCCCTGCTGACGAGTTACCCGTTGTATTGCCAGAAGACGTAGAAATGAACGGCGTAACATCGCCGATTAAGGCAGACCCAGAGTGGGCAAAAACCACTTACAACGGCGAAGCAGCGTTAAGAGAAACCGACACCTTCGATACCTTTATGGAATCGTCTTGGTATTACGCCCGTTACGCTTGTGCGCAAAACGGCGAAGCCATGCTAGACCCAACACAAGCCAACTATTGGTTGCCGGTTGACCAGTACATCGGCGGGATTGAACACGCCATCTTGCACTTGTTGTATTCGCGTTTCTACCACAAACTCCTTCGCGATGAAGGCTTAGTGAGCTCTGACGAGCCGTACAAACGCCTATTGTGTCAAGGAATGGTACTGGCCGATTCTTACTACAGTGAAGATGAAGCTGGCAAGAAAACTTGGTATTCACCTGCTGACGTGAGTGTTGAGCGTGATGAAAAAGGTCGCATTACCAAATCATGGCTAACCTCTGACGGTACACCGGTTGTTCACGGCGGCATGACCAAAATGTCAAAATCGAAGAACAACGGTATCGATCCGCAACAAGTGATTGACCAATATGGTGCCGACACTGTGCGCTTGTTCACCATGTTCGCTGCGCCACCAGAGCAAACACTCGAGTGGGTAGATTCAGGTGTTGAAGGTGCCAACCGTTTCTTACGTCGTATTTGGAAACTAGTACAAGATCACATTGCAGCAGGTGAAGCGACTGCCCTCGATGCAAGTGCGCTGAACAAAGACCAACAAGCGTTGCGTCGTGAAGTGCACAAGACCATCGCTAAAGTCACTGATGACCTAGGCCGCCGTCAAACCTTTAATACTGCGATTGCGGCGATCATGGAGTTGCTAAATCATCTTCAAAAAGCACCTCAGGAGAGCGAATCAGACATTGCACTCATGCGTGAAGCTGTAGAAGCGGTGCTGAAAATGCTTAACCCAATTACACCACACATTAGCTATACGTTGTGGAAAGCATTGGGTCACAGCTCTGAAATTGAAAGTACGCCTTGGCCAGAAGTTGATCAAAAAGCCTTGGTTGAAGATGAAAAGCTCATCATTGTTCAGGTTAATGGCAAAGTACGTGCAAAAATTACTGTTGCCGCTGATGCAAGCAAAGATGCTGTGGAAGAAGCAGCCAAGTCACAACCTAACGTACAACAATTTACTGAAGGTAAAACTATCCGTAAGGTTATTGTCGTACCCGGTAAACTTGTGAACATCGTGGCAAACTAATGAAGCTATTCAAGACGTTACTCGTTCTTGTTACCACACTCAGTGTTGCTGGGTGTGGTTTTCACTTGCGTGGCAGCCAAACGCTGCCACAAGGTGTGGAATACGTGGCGCTGATTGCCGCCAGTGAACATTCAGACCTAGTAAGAGCCGTAGACAAGCGTTTAGACTTATATGAAATTCACGGCGGCTTTGGCTTGCCTGATTCATACAAAAAAACAGCAATTGTCATGCAGCTCGCGCCTGAAAAGCTTGATCGTCGATTACTTTCTGTTTTTTCAACCGGTCAGGTAGCTGAATACCAGTTAGTTTATACCGTAAAATACACGGTCACCTTCCCCGATGGAAAGCATGTGCCCGCCACAATCGAAGTGTTGAGAGAGTATCAAGACGACCCAGATCAAGTGTTGGCTAAATCAAGAGAACTCAATTTGGTTCTTGACGAGATGCGTGTTGAAGCAGCCGACCGAATGATCCGCTTACTCTCTAGTCAAGCTTCAACGCTTTAATCCAACGCTATGCAGGTCTATCCCAATCGATTCACAACAGAAATAGCGGGAGGCTTGAAATCCTGCTATCTCATTTTTGGTGATGAGCCACAACAAAAGTTTGAGATCCTCAACACTATTCGCGCCCATGCTAAACAGCAGGGCTTCGACGAACGCACCGTTCTAGTCGCCGACGGCGACTTTAGCTGGAATAGTTTGATTGAAGCCACTCAAGCTCTGTCGTTGTTTTCCAGCAAACAGCTCATTGAACTTGAATTACCTACGGGCAAACCCGGTAAAGAAGGCGGTGCAGTGCTGTCGGAGTTAGCTGGGCAACTGTCTGCAGACACCCTTTTGGTCGTGCACGGGCCACGCATTGGCAAAGACGTACAAAAAGCAAAGTGGTTTAAAGCCCTTGATGCTATTGGTGTTCACAGTATTTGTTACCCACTCGAAGGTAAACAGCTCCACAGCTGGATTCAAAGCCAGTTAGACGCCCATCAATTGCGTTACACCCAAGGCAGCGTTAAGTTTATTGCTGATTTTTGCGAAGGAAACCTGCTCGCGGCTCATCAAGAAATTGAAAAGTTGAGTTTGCTTTTCGCGGATACACAAATCGATGAAGCGAAACTAGAATCAGCCTTAGTCGATCAGTCGCGCTTCAACGTGTTTCAATTAATGGATGTGATGTTAGAAGGCAACGCTCAGCGATGCGTTAAGATGCTGTATCGCTTAGAAAGTGAAGGTATTGAGCCGAACATTGTCATTTGGGCGCTGATTAGAGAATGGCAAAACCTAGTTACCTTGAAGCAACAGCAACAAGACGGCAATATCCAGTGGCAAAAACTGGGGATATGGCGCAACCGACAAGGGTTTTACCAAGCCGCTATGCAACGACTTAGCGACGCCCATTTGCGTGACATTCAACACGCTCTCAGCGCAGCGGACCTCGCATTTAAACAAACCACCATTCAGCGTCCTTTTGTTAAATTGTGCCATTTGTGCATGTTGTTTTTAGCGATGCCGGTCGCCCATTTTTCTGTTTCTGATTCATGAGTAACGCCATAGCACTATTAGGCGGGACGTTTAATCCCCCTCACTTGGGCCATATCCAACCAGCTTTAGAAGTTACAGAATTGCTCAATGTAGCGCAGTTAGGGCTAATGCCGTGCAAATTGCCGCCGCATAAAAGCACCAATGGCATCGATGAAACACATCGGGTTGCGATGACCCAACTGATGTGTGCGCTAGATCCACGCTTGTATGTTGAAACCATCGAGCTTAGCTTGCCATCGCCCTCATACACGGTAAAAACCTTGCGTGAATTGCGTCGGCGTAACCCGAAAACGAGAATACACTTTCTGATTGGCGACGATTCACTGTATAATCTACCCACTTGGTATGAATGGAAGGCATTATTGGATTATTGCCACCTGGTTGTCATGAAACGTGACACCGGGCCGTTAAAGCCCGATCCGGCTTTGCATTCTTGGTTATCGCAACACCGCGTTGATCATGTTTCGCAACTTGCAGCATCGTCTCACGGACATGTCTTTCTCGCGAATACGACACTCACCACAGTGTCATCCACTGAGATAAGACAAACCATTGCACAACACAATGTGCAACACCTAACAAGTCACGCCAACGGTATTATTGATTCCGTAGCAGACTATATCAGACGCCATCACCTGTATGGCAGCAATACTGATTAAAATAAAATTTGAGGAGAACTTTTGGACCACGCAACACTCAAAGCGTTTATCGTTGACAAAATCGACGATATGAAAGGCAGAGACATAGTAGAACTCGACGTACAAGGCAAATCTAGCATTGCAGATACCCTTGTGATCTGTTCGGGCAACTCGAAGCGTCACGTTTCGTCCATTGCAGAGCACGTTATTGTTGAAGCAAAGCACGCAGGCCACCCACATTTAAATGTAGATGGCAAAGCCGCTGGAGAATGGGTACTCGTTGATTTTGGCGACATTATTCTTCACGTGATGCAGGATGAAACCCGAGATTTCTATCAGTTAGAAAAACTCTGGGGCTAAGTGCGTTAGCCGTACCGACCACTCAGCAGTAAGGACGTTTATACCCGTGCGAATACAGATTGTAGCCGTTGGAACAAAAATGCCAGATTGGGTTACCACTGGCGTGAACGAGTTCCTACGTCGATTTCCCGCTGACATGCCTGTGTCATTTGTCGAGATTCCCGCCGGTAAACGAGGTAAGAACGCGGATATAAAGCGAATACTGCAAAAGGAAGGTGAGCAAATGATTGCCGCGATTGGTAAAAACCATCGCGTTGTCACCTTAGAGGTGTTGGGACGCCCGTGGGATACCCCAACACTGGCTAAACACCTGGATAACTGGAAAATGGACGGCCGAGATGTGAGCTTGTTGATTGGCGGTCCTGAAGGCCTGGCGCCTGAATGTTGCGCCTTAGCAGAGCAACGTTGGTCGTTGTCACCACTTACTCTCCCCCACCCTCTGGTGCGTATTATCGTTGCTGAAGGCTTGTATAGAGCCTGGTCTGTTACCCAAAACCACCCCTACCATCGAGAATAAGCATGGCCAGAAAACGCCAAGCCATTCGCGATCATTCTGCTGAAGCCAACTTATTTGCTCGAAGAGCAATAGTTGCCATGCTATTTGTGCTGTTTGCGTTGGGTTTAGTCGTACACAACTTATACGTGCTGCAAGTTGAAAAATTTACCGACTACCAAACCCGTTCAAACGGCAACCGAATTAAAGTACTCCCCGTCGCCCCCAACCGTGGCTTGATATACGACCGCAACGGCGTGTTGTTAGCTGAAAATAGGCCTGTTTTTAGTTTGGAATTGGTGCCTGAGCAAATTGAAGATTTGCCACTGACTTTGCATCACCTAAAAACACTGATGGGGATCACAGATGAAGAAATTGACGATTTCTACGACGACCTAAAGGGCCAACGACGCTTCAAACCTGTGGCTTTACGCACCCGGTTAACGGAACAAGAAGTGGCGCTGTTTTCTGCACGCGCTCATCAATTTCCTGGGGTGAGTATTGAAGCACGCCTATCACGGTTTTACCCTTATGGTGAATTGCTCACCCACGCGTTAGGCTACGTAGCAAAAATCAATAAAAAAGACCTGCAAAAGCTTAACGAAGCGGGGCAAGAAGCCAATTATGCCGCTACCTACGACATTGGTAAGCTCGGTATAGAAAAATATCACGAAGAATTACTCCATGGCCAAGTGGGCTATCAGCAAGTTGAGGTGAACAGCCAAGGCCGTATTATTCGTACGCTGAGTGTTGATCCTCCTGTTCCGGGTAAAGACATCGTATTGAATATCGACATTCGCTTGCAAATTGCGGCGAAAAAAGCGCTCGAAGGTTCTCGTGGTACCGTGGTGATGGTGTCGCCCAAAACAGGCGGCGTGTTGGCCATGTACTCGAATCCAAGTTACGACCCCAATCTTTTTGTTCATGGTATTAGTAATAAAGATTACTCACGCTTGCTGAATTCACCCGACCGCCCGCTGATCAACCGTGCAACCCAAGGTCAGTATCCCCCCGCGTCGACCATCAAGCCTCACCTTGCATGGTTAGGGCTGGAAGAACAAGAAATTACCCCTGAATCCACCGTTTATGACAATGGTCGTTATCAACTCCCCAATGTGAAGCATGTTTGGCGAGACTGGAAACGCGGTGGCCATGGAAAAGTGAATGTCACCCAGTCTATTGAACAATCCTGTGACACCTTTTTTTATGACCTCGCCTACAAGTTGGGTATTGACCGTATTAGCGACGCAATGTCTGAATTTGGGTTTGGTGATTACACCGGTATTGATTTATACGAAGAATCAGACGGTAACATGCCCAGTCGAGGCTGGAAACGTGCAAGGTTCAATCAACCTTGGTATATCGGCGATACTATTCCGGTTGGGATCGGGCAGAGTTTCTGGACCGCCACGCCCATACAACTAGTGCATTCAGTTACCGCGCTGATTAATCATGGTGAACGCGCCGTACCACAGATCTTGCGAGGCTACTGGCACAATGGCAATGTTGAGTTTGAAGCGCCCAAAACACTGCGCCCCATCGTCGCAAAAGATGACAAAAACTGGCTGACGGTACTAGACGCTATGTACGGCACAGTGAACCGCTCCCACGGCACAGCTCGGCACGCATTTCACAATGCAGAGTATATTTCTGCTGGTAAAACAGGTACCGCGCAGCTTTTTTCTGTGGGTCAAAATGAAAAGTACGTTGCTGAAGACGTTGAAGAGCGCCTAAGAGATAACGCTATGTACGTGGGTTTTGCGCCCTACGACAACCCGCAAGTTGCCATTGTGGTCGTGCTTGAAAACGCCGGCGGTGGTAGCTCTAACGCAGCGCCTGTGGCGCGTACCATGCTGGACCAGTATTTTGCTACTTTTCCAAAAGAACCAACCACTGATGAAGTCAGTATGTCAGGGGCCAGTCGGTGAAAAAACAACAACTACACACCAATAAAACCACACTGCTTCAAAAGCTGCACATTGACGGCGTGTTATTGCTCGGCTTACTCACGTTAATGGGAGTGGGGTTAATTACCATTTATTCTGCCGGAGGCCAAGATATGGCCTTGGTCGAACGCCAAGTCATCCGCTTGGGCATCGCAACTTCAGTGATGTTTGCACTGGCACAAGTGTCTCCGCTTACTCTACGCGGTGTCTCCATTTACGTGTTCAGTAGTGGCGTTATTATGCTAATGGCCGTACTTTTGTTTGGAGACGTCGGCAAGGGCGCACAGCGCTGGCTCGACCTCTACTTCATTCGATTCCAACCCTCAGAAATCATGAAACTCGCGGTTTCAATGGCGGTGGCTTGGTACATCAGCAAATACACTCTCCCACCGACGTTAGGGCAGATTGTAATGGGCTTTATGATTGTTGTTGTACCGACCTTGCTTATTGCGAAACAACCCGATTTGGGTACCTCATTATTAGTTGCCAGCGCTGGTATTTTTGCGTTATTCCTGGCGGGAATGAGTTGGAAGTTGATCGGTACGGTAGGCGTACTGGGCTGCTGCTTCTTACCCATTATGTGGCTCTTTTTAATGCAAGATTACCAAAAGCAGCGGGTGTTAACTTTCTTAAACCCAGAGAGTGACCCGCTAGGTTCAGGTTATCACATTATCCAATCACAAATTGCCATTGGCTCAGGCGGGTTAGAAGGCAAAGGCTGGCTAGCAGGCACGCAGTCACAACTTGAATTTTTGCCAGAGCGCCATACAGACTTTATCTTCGCCGTATTCAGTGAAGAATTTGGTTTACTGGGCGTATTAGGTTTATTGTCGATTTATATTTTTATTATCGGCCGAGGCATGATCATCGCCGCCCGCGCTCAAGACCCCTACAGCAAGTTACTCGCGGGAAGCATTACCCTTACCTTCTTTGTTTACGTTTTTGTGAATATGGGCATGGTTTCGGGTATTTTACCTGTAGTCGGCGTACCCCTGCCGTTAGTGAGTTACGGGGGCACTTCAATGGTGACATTAATGGCCGGTTTTGGCATGCTGATGTCTATCAGTACTCAGAAACGGTTTTTGGCTCGGTAACCATGCGTTTATTTGCTCTTGCTATCGCTTTATTCTTGCTAATTGGTTGTACCAACTCCAGCCGCTATACACAAAAAACGGATTCTGCGCCAAACTTTACCTACCCCACACTTGCTCTGGTTGACGCCATCCCCAAATACGAGCCATATCGCCCGTTTAATTTGCGACGATACGAAGTATTGGGCAAAACTTATACGCCGTTAAAAACCGGAAAAGGCTTCGTGCAAGAAGGATATGCGTCTTGGTATGGACAAAAATTTCATGGTCACCTCACCTCGATTGGTGACACCTATGATATGTTCGCCATGACCGCGGCTCATAAAACATTGCCGCTTCCGTCGTACGTTAAAGTCACCAATCAAGATAACGGTAAAACCGCCATTGTGAGAGTAAACGACCGCGGACCATTTCACTCCAATCGCATTATCGATTTGTCCTATGCGGCGGCGAAAAAGCTCGGTTTTCATCAACACGGCACAACCAAAGTTAAACTCGAAGTGATTCACTTTGACGAAGACAACCAGGTTACCGTAGGTAACAATCCAACCGTTCCTTACGACGTATATGCGGGCATTGCACCGGCGGAGCCAGTTGAGGTGGTCACTATCCCTGGCTATTACATTCAAGTCGCCGCACTATCAGATAAATCACAAGCCGAGTCCATCTCTTCTGGTTTGTCATCGCTCTATCAAGTACCCAGTGAAACACCGCTTATCGACAATATCTATAAGTTGCGTTTAGGCCCCTTAAAAGACCGTTTTAAAGCCAAAATGTTGCTCGACGAATTACGTCAAAATGGTTACCCCGGCGCGTACACTGTTGAAGTCAATTTATAGGTGATGAAAAAACCGCCGTTACCAAGCGCTATTTTCCCTTATCCCAACTTATCTGGCTTGCAAAAGAAACTTTTGAAGCCAACCCTAGTCCTACGTTGATGGTTACGTTAAACTTTCGACGTATAAAGATTTCTTTTTAGTAATACAAACACGGTAATACCAATGCATAATAATTCAAACTGCGCTAAACCGTCGACATGGGCAGCCTGGCTCACTGTTTTCACTTTCTTGCTTTCAGCGCTCACATTCAGTGCGCGGGCGGCGGTGGTCATTCCCCCTTCACCCAATGTTGCAGCCAAAGGCTTTGTGCTTATGGATGACGCAACAGGGCACGTCATTGCGTCACAAAACGCCGATATGCAGCTGGCACCAGCTAGCTTAACGAAAATCATGACCATTTATGTTATTGGTAAAGAACTTCAAGCGGGCAATATCACCCTAGACGACGAAGTGACCGTGTCTGAAAATGCATGGGCTAAAAACTTCCCCGACTCGTCAAAAATGTTTATCGAAGTTGGTACCAAAGTAAAGGTTTCTGACCTACTACAAGGTATTGTGGTGCAATCGGGCAACGACGCCTGTGTTGCCATGGCAGAACACGTAGCTGGCTCTGAAAGTGCTTTCGCAGCAATGATGAACGCGCATGCTGCAAATTTAGGCATGACAGCGACACACTTTATGAATGCTCATGGTTTGCACGACCCAGACCATTACACCTCTCCTCGAGATATGGCTATTTTGTCTCGTGCGCTTATCGACGAAACGCCGGAGATGTACAAAATTTACAGCCAGAAAGAATTCACTTACAACGGTATTAAACAATACAACCGCAATAGCCTATTGTGGGATCAAAGCCTAAACGTAGATGGTATTAAAACAGGCCATACATCTGATGCGGGCTACAGCTTAATCACGTCAGCTAAACAAGGTGATATGCGTTTAATTTCTGTTGTTATGGGCACAGAAAGTGAGCGAGCGCGTAAAGTAGAAAACAAAAAGCTGCTTCGCTATGGCTTCCGCTTCTATGAAACGGTCACCCCTTACAAAGCCGGCGACAGTTTTGTTTCTCACCGCATTTATATGGGTGATCGCGAAACTGTAGACCTTGGAATTAATCAATCTACCCCCATTACCATTCCTCGTGGTCAAGCTGGCAACCTTGAAGCGAACTTCGAGTTAGACGAAAAGCTAGAAGCACCGTTGGCGAAAGGTCAGGTTGTCGGTACGCTCTACCTACAATTGGATGGTGAAGACGTTGCACAATATCCACTGGTCACACTTCAGGAAGTGAAAGAAGGTGGATTTTTTGACCGAATGATTGATTACTTGATGTTAAAAGTAGGCATGGATGACTAAATAGTCTCAAAATCTACAAACATCACGGCCAGTACGATAACAGTACTGGCTCAGGGACGGCCAGATTTGTTACAATCCGGCCGTTTTTATTTTTATAGCTTGTTTAAAGGATATCTCATGGATACCCGTTTCGACGAATTACTCGACTTCCCCACTTTCCAAACATTTAAAGTGATGGGCATTGCGCACGAAGATTTACCCACTCACGTAGTAACGTGTTTGCAAGAGCATGCGCCCGGTGATTATTCGCCAACTGTAAAGCCAAGTACCAAAGGCAACTACCACTCTGTATCAGTTAGTGTGCGCGTAACGAGCAAAGAACACATGGAGCTGATATACACCGAACTTGCTAAACTTGAACTAGTTCGGGTTGTATTGTAAACATGACCGACGCCTCTTACCCTGTGATCATACGTCAGCTTGGGTTGCAAGATTACGAGCCAATATGGCAAAAAATGCAGTCGTTCACCGATGAACGCGACGCCAATGTCGATGACGAAATCTGGTTAGTTGAACACAATAAAGTGTTTACCCAAGGGCAAGCAGGCAAAGCTGAACATATCTTGATGCCGGGGGATATTCCCGTGGTCAATGTCGATCGCGGTGGTCAAGTCACTTATCATGGGCCAGGGCAACAAGTAATCTACTTGATGCTGAATATTAAAAGGCGCAAACTAGGCGTAAGAAACTTAGTTACAGCGATGGAAAACGCTGTAGTCAGTACCATGGCCGACTTGGGTATCAGCGCCTACGCGAAACCCGACGCGCCAGGCGTCTACATTGATGAGCGCAAAGTTTGCTCATTGGGCTTAAGAATTCGAAAAGGCTGCTCATTCCATGGGTTAGCCCTTAACGTTGATATGGACCTTGCGCCGTTTCAACGCATTAATCCATGCGGTTATGCCGGCATGGAAATGACAGATTGTATTCGAGAAGGTGCCAACACCACCCTCTCAGCAGCTGGTGAGCTTTTAGTGAAACATCTGCTCGTCGAGTTGTCTATCGCACACACACAACGCAAAGAAGGTTTTGATGAGTAACGCACGACCGAAAGCGGGGATAAAACTCCGTGACGATGAAAAAGTCAAACACATTCCTATTACGATCATTCCGACCGAAAAGGAAGAGATGCTTCGTAAACCTGAGTGGATTAAAATTAAGTTACCGCGTACCACAGATCGCATTGATCACATAAAGCAGACATTGCGCAAAAACAAACTTCACTCTGTGTGTGAAGAGGCCAGTTGCCCTAACCTCGCAGAATGTTTTAATCACGGTACAGCCACCTTTATGATCTTGGGTGATATTTGTACCCGCCGTTGTCCTTTCTGTGATGTTGCCCATGGTAAACCACTTCCACCAAGCGCAGAAGAGCCTGAAAAGCTGGGTAAAACGATCAAAGAAATGGCGCTTAAGTATGTGGTCATTACCTCTGTAGACCGCGACGACCTGCGAGACGGTGGCGCGCAACACTTTGTTGATTGTATCAATGCCATTCGCGAACACAGCCCATCTACCACCATTGAAGTGCTGGTACCTGATTTTCGTGGCCGTATGGACCGAGCATTAGAGATATTTAAAGCTGGGCCACCAGATGTATTCAACCACAACTTGGAAACCATTCCTCGCTTGTATCGCGAATGTCGCCCCGGTGCGAATTATCAATGGTCGCTTGATCTGTTGAAGAAATTTAAAGAACAACACCCCACTATTCCAACAAAATCAGGTTTGATGATGGGAATGGGTGAAAACAAAGATGAGATTGCCGGTGTGTTACGCGATTTACGCGCACACAACGTCGATATGCTGACTTTGGGGCAGTACTTACAGCCAAGTAAGCATCACTTCCCATTGAAGCGCTATGTGCACCCGAACGAATTTGATGAACTCGGTGATTACGCTAAATCTATTGGGTTTACCCATGCCGCATGTGGCCCAATGGTACGTTCTAGCTATCACGCTGACCGTCAGGCCGCTGGTCACGAAGTGAAATAAGCTGACCCAGCCAATAATAGATAACAAAAAGCGCAGCCTGTTCAGGTACTGCGCTTTTTT
The DNA here is from genome assembly GCF_056161325.1 of Alteromonas sp. ABE4_545. NCBI lineage: Bacteria > Pseudomonadati > Pseudomonadota > Gammaproteobacteria > Alteromonadales > Alteromonadaceae > Alteromonas > Alteromonas sp. ABE4_545. The sequence goes on along the minus strand of NZ_JBSWYY010000008.1, from coordinate 37,779 downwards.
ATTGCCTATTACATCAATTATCCGTCTGTAAGGCTTTTTTCATCAGGCTTAGAGATTACGCAGACTGTAAATATTGATAACAATGCACTTGGTTCCTACCGCCAGATTTTGACTGATACAACGCTAAATCTGCACCCTTGAGCAAATTTTCCAATGCGTACCCCACGTGCTTAGTATTCGCTAAGCCAAAACTCGCCGATAATGTAAAACTGTGACCAGTTTCAGCAGTGCTTATCCCTTGTATTCGTTGTCGACAAACACTGGCCACCACATCGCCGTCGTCAATCTCACCGCGAATTAATACCACAAACTCCTCGCCACCTATCCTAGCCACGATGGGCTCCATATCTTCACATAGATGACCCAAGGATTCCGCCACAGCACATAATGCCCAATCACCTGTCGCTTGCCCAAAGGCTTCATTAATTTGGCTAAACAGGTCTAGGTCGAACAACATCAAGGTATAATGTTGGTCTTTTTGTTTACCTTGCACAAGCCTTTTGGTCACGTGATAAACAAACGCGCGCCGATTGTATAACCCAGTTAATGGGTCGTGCTGACTGGTATGGCGCAACTCGCGGTTGTGTTTCAGTTGCAGATACACACTAACAGACACAATCACACTAAGCACTATGACCAACAAAGTACCTAATACGCCGTTATTACTGTTGATTTGCGCTAACGCCACCTTAGTTTTTAGATTTTGATTGTGTGTGTTTAATGACGCTATCGCTTGCTTCTGCTTACGCAGTTCACCTTGAACCCGCGAAATAGCGAGTTGTTGGATCACATTATTGCTTTGGTCCTTTGCTTCCAGTTCACTGACAATCTCACCCCATTTTAGCGCAGCCTTTAAATTACCTGTATCGTGAGCAATATCTCTTTTTAGTCGAGATACCTTTAAATACGCTTCCAAATATTGTTTGGCATTGGGTGTTGATAAGATTTTATCGGATAGCGCATCTGCGGCTTCCCATTCGCCTAAAAACCACAACGCTTGTGCCTTGATGGTCTCCAGCGCTATGGTTTGATGAACATATTGGAGCGGTGCAATAGTAAGTATTGCCTTATCGATGAAAGGGAGCACGGCTTTGTATCGCTCACTCGCCAACAGATGCTCAGCATAGTAATAATCCGCATGCCGTGTAAACGCCGACACGGGCAAGGTATCGCAAAGCTCGGTCGCCCGTTTATAGTCGTTATCAGTGATAACTTCAGACTGGGTAGTCACATGTATAGAGAACACAGTAGACAACAACATACAGCGCTGCTCGGGGGTAGCAAACTCGTTAATCGAGCGCAATGCCATCTGTTCGGCTTTGTCATAGAGCTTTAAGTGGAAATAAAAAAATACTAACCCCATGCCGGCTTGAACGGTTGTCTCACTTTCAGGGTAGCGCGTAATATCTTTTTGCAACGTATTCGCTGTTCTCAACCCCGCTAACCAGTCTTTGCTTCCAGCTTGCAAGCTTAAAATCGTCGACATAATTCGGATCCGTAACCGTGCATTTAACACCACGGGTAGCATCATAGTTAGGTCTGATAACGCACTTTGTATATCACCACTAAACGCCGTATTTACAGCGAGTAGATAGCGTTTTTCATGGGCTTGAGCTGAGGTTAATTGACTATCGAGAAGAGAATCCAGCAAAGCTTTCGACCCTGCTGCGTCTGAAATTCTGATGCGGTCTGCCCTTGCGAGCACGTCGCCAACATCTTGAGCAAATAACGGTCCCTGAATACTCATTAAAGTCATCCCTAACAACACCAATGGTATTAATGACTTTTTCATATTTGTGCTAAAACTATTCAGGTTACTTTACCGTTGTATTCGTACACCTTATTGCGGCCGAATTGCTTCGACTGATACAGCGCTAAATCAGACGCCGAAAACAAGTTATCAAGCGTATAACCAACGCTCGCTGTATCGCTCACACCAAAACTTGCCGTTAACGACATTTGATGCCCTGAGGCTGAAGTATCAATACTTTCAATACGTTTGCGGCATAGTTCGGCTAACGCTTTCGCTTGTTCGCATGTGGCATGGTTCACTATTACCCCAAACTCTTCGCCGCCAATGCGCGCAACGGTGCATTCAGTCGTACAGGTTTTTAACAACAATCTTGATACTTCTCGTAACACCCAATCGCCCACCTGATGACCGAAGCTGTCGTTGATCCGCTTGAAATAATCAAGATCGAGTAATATTAGTGCCACCGGGTGGTTTTGCTCTTTGGCCACTTTAAGAATGCGCCGACCATTTTCGGTAAAATAACCGCGATTAAACAACTCGGTTAATGAGTCGGTTCGCGCCAATGCGGTTAGTTTGCGTTGAATTTTTCGCCCTCTGTATGCCCAAAATAGCAACGCCGCCAATAGCAAAGAAGCGAGGCTGAGTGCCAATAGAGAGTTTTGCAGTTGCTTAGACGACAATTCCCGCTCTGTCTTTAGCAACGCGTTTTCTTTATCCAGCAGCGTGATTTCACTCTCTTTACTCGATAATTCATAACGTGCTTGTTGAACCGCTAATTCCTTCGCCACTTTTTCATCAAAGTACGACATTTTCTCAATACTGATTAACGACAAATAGTGATAAGCGCGGGCGTAATCTTGATGGCGTTTCGCTACATCTAACAATACTTCGTAGGCTCGAATATGCGCATCAGGGTACTCGCCATTTTCGTCTTGTACCCATGTCTCAACACGAGAGGCATAATCAAAAGCATCTTCTTCATTGCCGTTTTCCAGTAACACTTTCGCGTACAGAGAATAGAAACTGTATAGATGAGGAGCAAATTGCAATTTTTCGGCGAGGGTTACGCCTGTTTGCGCAACGCTTAGCGCTTCTTGATATTTCTCGACGGCAAATAAATATTGGATCAGATAATAGGTGATGCTGGACACATAGATTTCGAGGCCATTTTGTTCACAATACGTGATGGCATCATCAAACTGTGCATATCCTATTTGTTCAAACAGCTTTTGTTCCGTCTTAGTCGCAATGTTTAACATTCTTGCGCCGCAACGGGTTTGTACACTAGCGTTGTTCGAGTCAATAATCTTTTGCGAATAAGACAGCACTAACTCACTGTAGCCTAAATTGTGATAGAAACTGGTGAGTGCGAGGTAAATGTCGTTCGTCACGTCATTGTCTGAGCGGTCGTCTACGGCTTCTTGAACAGAATCTGCCAGCAACAAGCCTTTGTCCCAATTTCGGGTAGCGCCGTACAAATTTAACAACGACAACATCACGCGCAGTCGCAATTCGGGATTGCTCACGTCTGGCAACAACTGTTCGTAGTGGGATACCACCGTGTTTACGTCGCTGTCGAATGTAGACACAACAGTATTGATATATCGATAAAGGTTTTTTTCGTAGTACGACAGCTGTTCTTGCGGAATATCCGCAAGTATGGCTTTCGCTTTAGCAGGATCGCGAATACGCAGATCATCCGCCTCAGATAACTGTGCTTGAAATGCCCCACCCAATACATTACTGCTTAACAGCAGTATCAGACACAGCGCTACACCTCGGTTCATTATCGCTAACCACTTCATAGCAATCTGAAATTAAACGTTACCGTTTATGCCACTGACTCGGGTACCGGCTCTTCTTCTGGCTCTCGGTTTGGCTCATCAGGATCACTCGGCTCAATCACAATCATTGTGGTATTTTCAATCCGCAACGACTTAGTTAATGCGTCGACGTCTGCAATTTCTTGTGATGATAGGTCATCGATGCTGGCTGAAGGATCAACCCCAAGCTTCTCAAGTAATGAAATAGCGGTCATTATCGGGTTCCTTGTCGGAATATTATTATTTTACGTCTTACAACGCTGTTTTTGCGTTCAACATGGGTTTTTCACACTGAAATTCCAGTGAATAGCCCTTCGGTAAACTAATTTATAACAGAAATCGTGCGTATAAACAGTGTTTTGTACCCACGAAAATAAGATAAATACAGATTATTCAGCTATTGCACTATTTTTGCCGCTAGTTTGAGCTTTTCAACAAGGTCGTGATTTGGCTTCAAACGTTGAGACGGCGGTACCACTAATGTGGTTATTGGCGTCAAATTTGCGCTGTCTAACTCTTTCAGTAATACCCATTCAATTCGCGTTTTATCCGTCATTAAGAATGGGCATTCGTAAAGCGCGACCTTATGTTCTGGTGGATACCATTGCTGCAAATGTTCCACCAACACCTTTCTCTCAGCAGCGCTGCTTACCGTTTTAGACAGAGAAATATCACCTGCTAACCCAACCTGCCACAGTATTAAATACGCAGAGGGGTCGAGTTGTCTTTGGTAAAACAACAACTGACTGGCTTCGTAGTGCTGGCAACCGTATGCGCCAGGATCGATCCCCATATCGGCGTACAAACAATCTTCGGCTGAAATACCCGGTTCCATATGGGCGCTGTAGCCCTCTTCTTTGGCAGTTTGAATAACCTGATGGGGCACTTGCGCAAACACACCCGGATGACCATAAAACACACCGACGACTTTTTTCCCTGCACGCACTTCGTCCATTATCAAGGTGTGCATTTGTCGGTAAGTCTGGCGTCGGTCCTTACCCTTTTCATACAGGTGTTGTAGCGAGCGCACATCACTATTCATCGTGGCAATCCACTGCTCCATCACAGGGTGGCAATTACTAAATACCACCTCAGCTTGGGCAATGTGATTACGGCAACGTTGTGAAATATGAGCACCGAGTGTCATTCCCGGGCCCACACACACTAAAGAGCCATGTTTTTCAGCCATACTACTTTGTCTCTGCGATCCAATGATTGATTTTTTCACTCAAAATCGGCATCGGCATTGAGCCATCTATCAGAATTTGACGATGGAATGCTTTGATATCGAACTTGTCGCCCAACGCCGCTTTGGCTTTCTCTCTCAAACCTCGAATATGACGCTCACCCGACTTGTAGGCCAATGCCTGACCGGGCATAGCAATGTAGCGTTCGACTTCCGCAATAACGTCTGATTCTGCCATAGACGAATTAGCCAGCATGTATTCTATGGCCTGTTCTCGTGACCAACCAAATGCGTGAAGACCGGTATCGACCACCAACCGCATTGCTCGTAGTTGTTCATCAGACAAGCGGCCGTACCACATATAAGGGTCGCTAAATAAACCTAGCTCTTTGCCTAAACTTTCGGCATATAAGGCCCAACCTTCAGCAAATACCGTATACCCGCCAAACTTACGAAAACGCGGCATGCCCTCTACTTCTTGTTGTATCGCAATTTGAAAGTGATGACCGGGCGCCGCCTCGTGTACGCTCAAGGTTTCCATTAAGTATTTGGGCTGTGCCTTCAGGTTATAGGTATTAATGTAGAAAATTCCTGGGCGTGAACCATCAACCGCTGGCGGCATATAACTGGCGCCCGCGGCAGATTGCGCCCGATACGCCTCAACCGGCTTAACGACATAATCGGCTTTAGGAAAAACAGAAAACAGCGTGGGCAAACGACGATCGATATCGGCTTTGATATTAGTGTAAGCATCAATCACCGCTTGTTCGTTATCAAAGAAAAACCGATCATCTGTACGCAAATATTCAAAAAACGCCGCTAGGTCGCCGTTAAAGCCGACTTGCGCTTTCACTTGTTTCATTTCATCTAAAATTCGCGCGACTTCACTCAATCCATACTCGTGCAAAGCTGTGGCTGTCAGAGGCAAGGTTGTATGCGTTTTTATCATATACTCGTACCACGCTTTGCCATTTGGCAATGCTGATAAGCCAACCGTGTCTCTCGCGTTTTTTAAATAATCAGTTGCCATGTATTGATAAACACGCTGATACGATGGGATGATCACCCTTTCAATCATATTGATATATTGCGGTTTTATGCGCGCTTTATCTTGCGCCGAAATACCGTCGTTCGTATCAAGTGCAGCAACCGGACCATAAAACAAACTTTGAGTGGGGTCGTCAACGATTTGCGCCTGCAATTGCGGTAATACTTTTTTCACCAATACTTTTGGTAGCACAATGCCTTTCGTTACCCCTTCTTGCATGGCGGCAATAGTACTGCGCATATACACCGCAAACCCTTGTGCTCTGCGCATAAAGTTGTCGTAGTCTTGCGCGGTATTAAAAGGTTGTGCAGACTGGCCTGAACCTAAACTTGCAAAGTAGCTTGGCACACCGCCAAACTGGTCAATCGGCATCAACTCACCGTGAAATTGAAAACCTTGCAAATCGTGCTGTAAGCTCGATTTTAAAATGGCGTAGTTAAGCCAATCTTGTCCGTGTAGCGAGTCAGCATCAATAACAGCGAGTAAATCTAAATATTTGCGGTAGTACGCTTGCTGTTGAGCAAGGCTTGCCTCTCCAATGGGAGCATTAAATTGCCCATTATACTGAGATGCACCGACAAACGTTGCCATTAAAGGGTTAAGGGCTAAACCATCATCAAAATAGCTGCGGGTAATCGAACTCAATTGTTCCGCTGCGCTGGGTTCTGGCACTTCGATTTCTGTTTTATTTGATGAACATCCCATCACTAATGTGGTGGATAAAGCCCAGATAATTAGCCCACGTTTCATGTTTTTTCTCGTTATTTCCATTGTGAGGGCAAATTAAAGCACGCCCGTGCATCCGGCACAACTTGTTGTCATTGCCGATGAGACACGCATAGCGGTATCGGACGGCACGAGGGACTGCTAGAATACGCTCTAAAAAATAAGGCCGTTTGCTATGAGAAAACACATTTACATTGCCTACACAGGTGGCACCATTGGTATGCAACCTTCGGATCACGGATATATCCCTGTATCCGGATTTTTAGGCGAAACACTGGACAATATGCCAGAATTTCACCGAGAAGAAATGCCGTTGTATACCTTGCACGAGTACGACAACCTCATCGACTCTTCTGATATGAACCCTTCTGATTGGCAGCGCATTGCTGATGACATTGCCAGTGTTTATGATCAGTACGACGGTTTCATCATCTTGCACGGCACAGATACAATGGCGTACACCGCGTCTGCGCTCAGCTTTATGTTAGAAAACTTGTCGAAGCCTGTGATTGTGACAGGTTCGCAAATTCCCCTCGCAGAACTGCGTTCTGATGGACAGGTTAATTTACTTAACGCTCTGTATATCGCTGCCAACTACCCCATTGCCGAAGTTGGGTTGTTTTTCAATAATCGCCTACTTCGTGGTAACCGCAGTCGTAAAGTAGATGCGGACGGGTTTAATGCCTTTGATTCTCCCAACTTTCCACCGCTTCTAGAAGCAGGCATTAATATCCGATTAAAAGCCGGTAAATTGGCCGAGCCGAATCACCAGCCTTTGCAAGTGAGTCCGGTAAAAGCTCAGCCCATCGGTTTGGTGAGCCTGTACCCTGGAATAGCACCTGAAGTAATTAAAAACACACTTCAGCAACCGGTGAACGCGTTAATTTTACTGAGCTACGGTGTGGGGAATGCACCACAACAGCCTGCGTTGCTAGAACAGCTCCGCTACGCTGAATCCCGAGAAATTGTGGTACTCAACTGCACACAATGCCTGCGAGGCCGTGTCAACATGGGCGGTTATGCCACTGGGCACGGCTTACAAGAAGTTGGAGTGATTTCAGGCAGCGACATGACGCCCGAAGCCGCATTAGCAAAACTTCATTATTTGTTGAGTAAGTCGTTACCGTTCGACACCCTTAAGCAACAACTCACACAAGACTTACGTGGAGAGATGAGCAGCTTATGATGACAGAATATCAGGGGAACTTGGCCAAAATGCAGGTAGAGATGAATGACCAAGGCGTGGCTAGCTACCGTTTACCCATCGGTGAATCTCGTGTTGATATGAACGCGCTTGTGGGCCAATCGGTTTCCGTTGTTTACAACAATACCATTCACTGCGGGCACTGCGGTAGACTCACGAAAAAGAGCTTCAATCAAGGCTATTGCTACCCTTGCTTAATGAAGCTGGCCCAATGCGATACTTGTATCATTAAGCCTGAACTATGCCATTACCATGAAGGCACCTGTAGAGAGCCGGAATGGGGCGAAACACACTGTTTAAGCGATCATTTTGTATATTTGTCAAATACAGGCACCACCAAAGTCGGCATTACCCGCCATGTCACTGACGGGGTATCCAGCCGTTGGATTGACCAAGGTGCAACCCAGGCGATTGTTGTGATGCGCGTGCCGGATCGCTTGACCAGTGGAGAAGTGGAAACCATTTTTAAAGGCCACATCGGCGATAAAACCAACTGGCGAACTATGCTCAAAGGCCAGATTGATACCATTGATATGGCTGAATTACGTGACATTCTGTTTGAAAAAGTTGCCGCAGATCTTGATGAACTGGCGAATAAAAAAGGATTGCAAGCTTTCACTAAGGTCGATACCCCAGCGTTAACGATCGATTATCCTGTTGATACCTATCCGATAAAGATCAAGTCAATTAATCTAGATAAAACACCAGAATTTTCGGGCACGTTAACCGGAATAAAAGGCCAATACTGGATGTTGGATGGTGATAGAGTGATCAATATCAGAAAATACGCGGGTTACGACGTTACCCTGTCAGTGCAGTCACAGTGAAATAACAGAGTTTAAGTAATAAAAAAGCCAACTGCGCTCACCAAAGGTGACAACGATGTTGGCTTTTATGAGAAGTGGTGCATATGTTGTTGCCGGTTTGGCAGGTTAATGTACCTCTTCTCCTTCCATCTCACTGGCTAAGTCATCAAGCCGCGCTAACATGTCATCAAAACCGTCTTCTCTGATTTTGTATCGCACACGCACATGATAATTATCACGGCCGTATTTCACTGATAGCTGTTCGGCCTCTAAGTGACTCGCGGTATTTAGAAACCGATAGGCTTGAGGCTGTGTTAGAAACACATATTCAACACTATTAAACACGGTTAACGCTCCAACGCATGACGTACAATACGCTCAAAGCGATCTTGAAAACGCTGTTGTTCACTGGTTAACGGGCCACACCCGAGCCATTGCAACACCAACTCGTCGACAGAAGCCGCCTCGCCTTGCTCCATTTTGGCAGTTAACAACGCCAACTGACGAGTTTGACGCAGAGAATAATCCTGCTCTGGACTGTCTAATCCAAGCAATATTTCTAACTCAACCGTTAATTGATGGCGTAAATCTGCGTTTCCTTGTCCATTGGCGATGGCTTGCTGCCATACACGAGGGATTTCTGCCCAGTACTTTCCGTCTTCAACCTGGTCGGCGGGCTGTGATTCAGTCCAATTTGCCAACAGGTTAATCAAAGCGCCAAGGTGCAAATCTAGCTTTCTTTGTTCCGCTTCAGCAATACGCACATTCAGTGTTTTGGCTATGCCTTTGAGCTTGCCATCAACGCCCGTGGTTTTTGTGTTTTTCAGCGTGCGTTGGAGGTTTTTCCACTCGTCTTGTAAATCATCTAATTGCACACTTACTTCACCAATAGGCGCTGTTTTAGCTGTCTGTGCAAGTTGCGTTACCTTGTCGATGAAAGCGTCTAACTCAGTTTTTTCAGACTGTCGTTGAGCAACCCGATTGGCCTTTGCTTGCGCAAAAATGTCGTCGTTTGCTTGTTTGAATTGCTGCCACAACCGCCCTTCATAACGGCGACCTGCATGTCCAATTTCCTTCCATTGAGCCTGTAATTGCTGAGCTGAAGCAACCACATTATTATCGTCTTGCGCTTGGTTGAGCTGCTTAGCTTTGTCTATTAGTGTTTGTTTCGCCGCGCGATTTTCTTGATGCCACTGGTTCACAACCACCATGACACTCGCAAGTGCACTATCCCACTGAGCACGAAGTTCGGCATAAGCTGTACGGTCAACTTGCCCCGCATTGCGCCACGCCTGTTTTAGCGTTTCACTCGCTTTATACACTTCTTCCGGCTGTTGAGTAAGATCTAGCGCCTCGAGCTGCTGAATCAGCATTTGACGCTCACTTTTTGCCGTCTCTCTTTGTTTTTCTTGTTCAGCGAAAAACAATCGACACGGCTCAAATGCGTGCTCCAGCGCCTCATCAAAAGCTTGGTTTAACGCATTATCCTCTGCGTCGTCAGTTGCCCCTAAACTCTGCCACTGCTTACGCAAATATTTAATTTGCCTTACTCGAGCTGGAATATCGTCAGCGGGTTCAGACAACAAGCGTTTCGCATCTTCCAATAACGCAGGCTTGCGCGGCGCAGCAAGATAACTCTGCCAGCCCTCTAACCGACTGATTTGTTCTTTGGTTTGGTCAAAACGTCGTTGCAATAACGCCTGTGAGCTTTCGGGCAAGGTAGAAAAATCTTGCTCTAAGCGTGTGAAGCGTGCCATTGCACCGCGAAACTTTCCTTGCTCAACCATAGAACCAATAATATTGAGGTGCTTGCGACAGTGCTTTAAATGCTGCTGTTGCTCTGCCTTGCGCTGTTGATTAAGGTCGCGCCATTGCGACTTTAATTTCTTCCAACGACTCAACAAGTTCTCAGGTAACGATGGCATTGCATCGGTGAGATCTCGCCACTGTGTTTGCAGTAAATCCCACTCATTTTTAGTTGCGAGAATCTGTTCTGGGTCTTGCTTATCAAATAGCGCTTCCGCCTGCTCTACAATCACTTGTAGCTTTTGAGCTTGCTGCTGACAAGCCGGAAAACTATCTAGCGCACGCTGGCACTGAGTAAGTTGTTCTGAAAACCGTACATCAACATGCTCGTGTTCTTTTAACGCAGTTACAACTGCCTCGGCTTCCTGAGAAATCTCAACAACATTTTGTACATCAGCTAATGTAGCGCTAAACAACTTGTGCTCAAACAACACATCGAGTTCACTGCGCAATTGCTCGACCTTGTTTTTCACTTCGGCGAGCAAGCTCTCGCGAATCTGAGCCTTTTCTTGTTCGTGCCAATGAGGTTTTAGTCGCGCTAGATGCCTCTGTATTCGGGTAGATAACGCCTCAGCCTTATCGTTAAAAGACGTGGCTAACTGGGGGTCGAGACAATCAAACTCTCTACTCGCCTTCATGAACGATTGAGACAGCTCATTGAATTGCGCTTCAACGCTTGGAAAATCCGACTTATCAAGTAAAGCTTTGATCTTCGCCAAGATAAGTGTGACGTCTTTTTCAATTTGTATTGGTTTTTGCTTTGCGATATCAATAGCGGCAATCCGTTGATTTGCCAATTGCACGAGCGCTTCATCAGCGGCTTTCTTCGCAATTTTTTGCAGTAAATCGACGTCTTGTGTGCTGGTGATAATCTGTGACGCTAACTCGCTGTTATCATAATTCAAGCACACGTGTACTACCGTTGCTTGACGCCCAACCTTGTCTAACAGCTGAATCACGAGCTGGGTGTGCTGTGTTAGATCTTGCCCCTGCATCAACACACTGTGCACTAAATCTGACGAAGCCGAATTAAGTAGGAAATCAGTACGTTCACGTTCTGAAATATCAGCCGTATCCGATAGTATCGCTTCGTTAACCCATTTTTGTGCGCGCTGTTTCACCTGTGCATCAGACGCAATCTGTGACATCTTTTGCCACAACGCGAATGAATTGAGCTTTTCTAGCGCCGCAAGGCTGACTTCACGGTTATCATCATTAAATGCAAGTTCATGCAAAATGCGTTTTTCATTAATCGAATCTGGTGAAAGCTTTGCGATAGATTCAATACGTGTTTGAGGATTTTCGCTGGCGTGTGCCGGGGTGAAAAAACGACTAAATATCATCCTGTTTAAACCGTGCAATAGGTTGACTTGAAAGCTGTTGCTCGCGTAACTCTTCTCGAAATTCGCGTTTGCTCTTATGAACAATGTCGCCGTCTTCGTTTACCGTCATGTGTTCATTAGATTTGGCAACTTTCGCTTGATACAAAAGCACAGCTTGCATGCTGTTTTCTTTTTGTTCTTCGGTCAACGGCGTACCGTCAGGCCACTTGCCTGTTTCAACTGCCTGACGTAACCGTTCATATACGTCGGGGGTCATTGCTGCTAAAAGCGCATCTACATTCATGAGGAAAACCGTTTGATATACAATATGCGTACGCGATTGACTACGTACCAAACAAAACCAACAACAGCGCCAAGAATGGCTAAGTTGTGTTGCATTTCGCCTGCGCTCACACCGCCCCAAGACATAACCCCAAAGCTCGCGATAAAAATCAGCATCGCCAACATTGATTGGTTTTGAATACCGTGTAGCTTTTTGTGACGATTTAAATTTTCTTTGCGCTGAATATCTTCGGCTGACGCCTCACCAATTGCGAACTCGCAATGCTGGCACACTTCCGCTTTATCAGAAATTTTCTTTTTACAGGCAGGACAATCGATTAATGCCATATTTTGCTCCCGTTTTTTACTACTCGACTCACTAACTGGGTAGCCTTTTATTATACCCTTTGAGAAGGTGTTTTAGATCAGAATGCCAGATACAAAAAAGCGGTGCCCACTGACTCACTAATACAGCGAGAAAGCTGACACCGTTTCCTTTGAAGAGCCTTACTTGTTTACTTTATCCCAGTACTCGTTCATGGTCTCTTTCATTTCTTTACAGAGTAACATAATCCCGAACAAGTTTGGCAGTGTCATCACAACAATTGCAACTGCTGACAATGCCCAAACCAAAGTGGTGTCTGAGAATGCTGCCCAAATAAAGCCTGCCACATAAAAAACGCGGTATGGCATAACAGAGCGAGGGCCGAATAAATAGGTCATGGCGCGGTCACCGTAGTAAGACCATGCAATTGCCGTTGAAAAAGCAAACAGCAGCAAACCTACACTGACAATATATTGCCCGAAGTCACCAAACCAGCCACGGGTAAAGGCGATAGTGGTTAATGACGCAGAATGCACCAATGACTTACCTTTGATAATAATACTGTCTTTAACAGGCTTACCGTCTTTCACTTTTAACGTACCGGTGAACAAGTCGTCGTCACCAACCATGTAGGTCACGTCTTCTGCAACTGAGCGCGCATTAATCAACGTAAAGCCACCACTCACTGCAGTACCATTCACAATAGAAATTTCACCGTTGAATTCTTCAACTTTGTGGCCTTCTTGCTCATTGAGATACTGAAACAACGCAGTCTTGTCGGCTTCGTTAGCGTCTGAATAGGTACCAACAACAAATTCCATATCTGAACGGTCAAACACGTTTTCGTGTTTTTCTTTCCACACACCTGAAGACAAAATTACCAAGCCTGTCACCGTACAAATTAAAATGGTATCGATGAAAGGTTCGAGCAATGACACCATACCTTCTGATGCCGGCTCTTTCGTTTTGGCAGCTGCGTGAGCAATAGGCGCAGAACCTTGACCAGCCTCGTTTGAGAACAAACCACGGTTTACGCCTCGGTTAAAGGCATAGGCCAACGATGCACCTAAGAAGCCGCCAGCCGCTGCAGAACCGGTAAAGGCATCGCCAATTACCGCAGCAAAGGAAGGTAGAATATTTTCAGCGTTAGCCAAAATAACAGCAAGGGCGCCAATTAGATAAATAACCGCCATGAAAGGTACGATTTTAGAGGTCACTGCAGCAATGCGCTGAATACCACCTAAGATCACCAACGCCAGTAAAATCCCTAGCACGCCGCCCACAATCATTGGGTCGAAACCGAAGGTCGCTTCAATACTAGTAGCAATACCGTTACTTTGCGGCAAGTTACCAGTACCAAACGAACTGATTACCGTTGCCACTGCAAACGCCACCGCCAACCACTTCATGTTCAAACGACGGTCCATGTAATACATGGGGCCACCTGCCATAGTGCCATCTTCGGTTTGCACGCGATATTTATGCGACAAGGTCACCTCAACAAACTTGGTAGTCATACCAAAGAATGCTGTTGCCCACATCCAAAACAACGCAGCAGGACCACCCAAGTAAATAGCAAAGGCCACACCACTGATGTTACCCGTACCAACCGTACCCGAGAGGGCCGTGGTTAATGCTCTGAAATGAGTAGTATCACCAGGGTCGTTATCGTGATCGTACTTTCCTGTCACGATTTTCCAAGCGTGCTTAAAAAAGCGGATCTGTGGGAATTTTAAATAGATCGTAAAAAACAAACCCACACCCAGCAGCGCGAACGGGAACCAACCGGCTCCCCCTAGCATGCCATCCAATGACACTAAAAAGTTATGTAAAGCTTCCAAAAATGTTCCCCTTTGTTCTTATTATCGCTTGTTATTGTTGTTAGCGTAACTTTGATACTACGGCACGGGTTGCGACCAGTAAATCCTCACCAAGTTGCAAACAGCGCTGTACAGACCAGCCGTAAACGGGGTCTGGTAGATTATTATTATCTTTAAATGGCATTTCGAAGGTGTACGCTAAGCAATCGAATTGTTGCCCCACTGCATTAGAAGCAACGGTTAAATTCGCTTTGCCCGGTTCGTCCTTAGCGTAACCAAATTCATCTTGAAACTCTGGTGTCACTGCAAGTAAGGTTTGTTTAAACAAATCTTCTAGCGATTGAAGGCGCGGAGAATAAGCAGGAATACCTTCACTGCCTGCCACGAAGTTGTATGGTAGAGCCTCGTCGCCGTGTAAGTCGAGGTACATATCCACGCCAGTCTCTTTCATCTTATTCAATACGAAAAATACTTCTGGGCTTTTTTCCAAACTCGGCGTCGCCCACTCGCGATTCAGGTTCACCCCGACAGCATTAGTGCGCAAGTGACCGCGTGCTGACCCATCTGGGTTCATATTGGGGACGATATAAAAAACGGCTTGTTCGAGTAGTTCTCTGCTCAAACCGTCTTGAGTGTCGAGTAATCGGTTAATTAAACCTTCTGCACACCACTCAGCCATGGTTTCACCAGGATGCTGACGAGCTGTTATCCAAATTGCCTTTTTCTCTTCTGATGGCTCACCCACCACCAATAAATGCATGTCTCGGCCGTCTAGGGTTTGCCCTAACAATTCAACGTTACAATCAGGTGCCATTTGCGCATCACTGACCAAATCAAGGTGGCGTTCGTAGCTGTAGGGAATAAAGTAGGCGAAGTAAACAATGGGTTGTTCGAGGGTGAGCGAGAAAGAGAGGTCGTTTCCGGTAAAGTCGCTGTCGACTCTGAACCATTCTTTTCTGTCGTAGGAGGCGAGTACATCGTACCCTTCCCACCCTTTTGGATACGCTGACTTTTCTAGGTCAGTGATAGTTAATTTGTGCTCTACAAAAGCTTCACTGTAGAGGCGGAAATGAAACCATTGATAAAAGTCAGACTGGTTGTCTTTATTAATCGTAAGTTGGATGTCGGTTGGATCTGTCGCGCGCACAACTTGGATGTTGCCACTGTCAAATTGACTGGATATCTGCATCGTTCGTGAGTTCGTGTTGTTATTTGCGGGTTAATTTATCATAACCAATAGGGCAAATTCTATTGTACTTCGGAGCGTTTAATCAGTTAATTGTCGAAATTGGTAACAAAGCCTGTACAAAAAAGCCGGCACCCACAAGGATACCGGCTCACAACCTAGCGAAAGATTGTATAAACCTTACACAGGCAAGCTTGGGAAAGTTACCCCAGCCATATCTCGCACAACGCGCATTACCTGGCAACTATAACCAAACTCATTGTCGTACCACACATACAAGGTCATGCGGTTGTCTGCCGCAATCGTTGCTTGAGAGTCAACGATAGATGCAGCTCGAGAGCCAACCAAATCTGTAGATACAATTTCCTTCGACGAGGTATAGTCAATTTGGTGCTGCAATTCAGAAAAGAGTGCTTTATCACGCAAAAACTCATTAATGGTGAGTTTATCGACCGGTTTACCCACATTCAGATTCAATATGGCCAACGACACGTTCGGGGTGGGTACGCGAATTGCGTTGCCCGTAAGTTTACCCGCTAACTGTGGATAGGCCTTTGATACCGCTTTCGCCGCCCCTGTTTCAGTAATTACCATATTCAACGGTGCACTGCGTCCGCGACGATCAGCTTTGTGATAATTATCAATGAGGTTTTGGTCGTTGGTGAATGAGTGTACGGTCTCAACGTGGCCACTTTCAATGCCATATTCTTCATCCAGCGCCTTCAGCACAGGTGTAATGGCATTCGTAGTACAACTAGCCGCCGACAGAATCTTGTCTTCAGGTGATATATCGCCGTGATTAACACCATGTACAATATTTTTGATATCGCCTTTACCGGGTGCGGTCAAAAGTACTTTGCTGGTTCCTTTGGCTTTTAAGTGCTGTGACAAACCGGCTTCATCACGCCACATACCCGTGTTATCAACCACAATGGCGTTGTCGATGCCATACTGAGTATAGTCAACCTCATCAGGACTGTTCGCGTAAATCACTTGAATAAAAGAGCCATTGGCTTTGAGCGCGTTTTGCTCGTGGTCAACCGTGATACTGCCATTAAATGGGCCATGAACAGAATCTCGGCGCAATAAACTCGCGCGCTTTTCAAGGTCGCCATCTTTACCACCACGCACCACGATCGCACGTAAACGCAGCTTGTTTTGTTTGCCTTGGCGCTCAATCATCAAACGAGCCAACAGACGTCCAATTCGACCGAAACCATAAAGTACAACGTCTTGTGGCGCCTGTTCATCGGCTTTGTTTGCCACCATTGCTAGTTTGTCATCTAGGTAAGCTTGCAGATCTGTTTGGTCAACCGCCGCCCCGTAATGAAAATCGAAAGCGAGTTTGCCTATATCAATTTGGGCTGGCGCTAAATTCATTTTGCTCAGCGCTTCTAAAATTGGATAGCTCTCGCGCAAACGAAGTTTGATCCCTTCGTGTAATCGTACTTTACGATGAGCTTTGATTACGTCGATCGCACTTGCATTCAACAATTCGCGACCATACACAGAGATTTCTACCGCATGATTTCGATATAATTTACCGATCAGTGGTAGCATCATTTCTGCGTATTCTTGGCGTTCTTGCCAGCTACTTTGCAATTCTTGCTCAAACGTTTGGTTCATGCTTTTGCCTTCAATGTTTCATAGGGTTTTCATTTGAGTGCGTCATGATGGGCCAAGTTAGGGTACACTAGGTGAGCATATGGCTCCTCAGACTTGTCGGGCGCCATTCTAAAAGAACAATAAGGGAACACCAAATTGTTGAAAACTTTCAGAAAATCAATTTTGAGCGGTAATAAAATGCGATTATTTGGTAATTTTTCCACAACTATTGCAAAAGCGTGTGTGTTGGGAGTAACACTCAGTCAGCTGGCAGGATGTGGTGATTGGTTTGAGCCGAGCGTAGCTGAAATCTGTAATAAAAATAGTGAGATGTGTACTGATTTAAACCCCGACAACTGGTGTCGGGCAGAAAAAGCAGAGATCATCAAACATCGATATCGATACGAAGGCGATGACGACCCTGATGCCACCTATCGCATGATGTTGCTCTGGGAAACCTACGAAACCTGTATCGTCAAAGCGTCGGGTATTCGCCACATTAAATACCGAGAAAAAGAAGGCGGTCGTATGAAAGGCGTGTTGACCGCTCAGCGAGAACTGCACAAACTTGCCTTAGCTACTCGCCAGTCTACCTATCCGCTATTAGCGTATTATCAATGGTCGCGATTTGGTCATAAGGATGCCCTTAAGCTGTTCTTAAACGCCGCTAATACAGGTAAATTAAACACCCCGGAAGAGCTTATCGCACTGGCGAGTATTCAATACAAGCAAGACTATCAGCGTACTCAAAATACCTTGTTTAAAGCCCTTTCGCTTTACCAAGATTCTGACGACATAGATAAAGAAATATTCACCAGTTTGACGACGGTAAACATAGATAAAGAAAATTACAAAATGGCTTACGTGTGGTCTGCTGTAGCGAATCATTTTGACAGCAGTGTAGACGAACAAACACAGGTTTATTTAGCCAACAAATATGCGCTACCTGTCGACTTGTTGGACGAGCTTGCAGCCGATATTGTCAGTGCACTAGAGAGTGAAGATTTTGATGCAAAGCAGTTAGGTATTGACCGTTTGTAGGCCCAAACTGAAATTTTGTTTCAACAAAAAAAGTCGTATTTTTTTTCAAAAATACGACTTTTTTCATTATAAGCAGCAGAAATGCCCATTAGCTCGGTGATAAATCAGCCGATTGAACAGGGTTAACCTTTGATGAGTGTCGCCTCGCCTTCCGGCTTGAAAGACAATGACACTGAATTAACGCAATAACGCTGCCCTGTCGGTGCAGGCCCATCGTTAAATACATGCCCCAAATGAGCTTCGCATTGCTTACAGTATATTTCTATACGCTGCATGCCGTGACTGTTATCGTGACGATAGCCCACGTTGTCATGATCAGTTTGTGAATGGAAGGAAGGCCACCCACAATGAGACTCGAACTTGGCGTCCGCACCAAACAACGGCGCTTCGCAGCATTTACACACGTACTCACCGGAACGAGCTTCGTCGAGTAATATTCCAGTAAACGGACGCTCAGTCCCCGATAAACGACAAACGCGATACTCTTCGTCAGACAGTGTCTGTTGCCAATTTTTATCCGTTGTCGTCATCGAATTCCCCTCGTTAGCCTTGTTACTTGATAGTGACAAGCGGACGCGCTGGATCACTCCATTCTACGTGATACTTTTCGTCAGCTGCTTTGTCTAAGCGCGCAAACGTGTGAGCGCCGAAGAAGTCACGCTGACCTTGTAAAAGGTTAGCCGGTAATACTGCTGTGCGATAAGCGTCAAAATAACTCAATGAAGCCATCATTGCAGGCACGGGAATACCCGCGATCGTTGCCTGCGCAACAGATTGACGCCAATCAGCTTGGTACTTAGCAATCTGCTCGACAAAATAAGGGTCAACCAACAAATTATCGAGTGAAGGATTGTTTTGATAAGCCTGAGTGATCGACTGTAAAAATACAGCACGAATAATACACCCTGCGCGCCAAATTTTGGCGATTTCGGCAAAATCAAGATCCCAGCCTTGCTCTTTTGCTGCAATATCCATCAATTGGAAGCCTTGCGCATAAGCACAAATCTTTGAGCAATACAGAGCATTTTCAAGCTGTTTGATTGCCGTTGCCTTGTCGGCATCAGACATCTCAACACGAGCTGGCCCAGCTAATTTTTCGCTGGCTTTCACGCGTTCGTCTTTGAGGCTAGACAACGAACGGGCAAACACGGCGGCTGCGATAGTTTGAGCAGGGCTGCCCACTTGCAACGCACTCACGGCCGTCCACAAGCCTGTACCTTTTTGACCCGCTTTATCCACGATGACATCAACAAGTGGCACTTTTGTCTCTGGATCTAGCTGCTCTAACACCTCAGCACTAATTTCAATCAAATAGCTGTTGAGCGGCCCTTTGTTCCAATTACGAAATACTTGAGCAATGTCAGCTGGCGCCATACCCAACGCATCACGCATAACCTGATAGGTTTCGCAAATCAATTGCATATCGGCATATTCAATACCGTTGTGTACCATTTTTACATAATGGCCAGCACCAATAGGACCAATGTAGGTTGCGCAAGGCTCCCCTTCCGTTACCGGCTGACCAGGCGTACTAGATTCGATTGGCAAACCTGTTTCAGGGTCAACTTTAGCGGCAATAGCAGTAAGAACAGGCTCAATACGAGACCACGCAGCCTTGTCGCCTGACGGCATCAGTGACGGTCCAAAACGCGCGCCCACTTCACCACCAGATACGGCTGTTGAAAAGAATATAAAGTTGTCTTTGTATTGGGCTTCTCGTTCAACCGAGTCAGTCCATAGGCTGTTACCAGTATCAATAACAACATCGTCTTTGCTAATACCTGCATCAATCAAGTTTTGACATACAATTTCAACAGGCTTACCCGCAGGCACCGAAAGAATGATAATAGAAGGGCCGTCTAGCTGCTCAAGCAAAGCTTGATATGTAGAACACGGAACGACGCGAGCGGGTTTGTCACCGCGCTCTTTTTCATCTTGAGTGACGATGGCATCAATCTTTTCCTGGTCGAGATCGAAACAAGCGATCTTGTATCCATTATCGGCTAAGTTCAGTGTTAGGTTTTTACCCATCACACCCAAACCAATAAAACCAATATCGCAAGGCTTGTTTGCCCCAACGTTGCCATCTTCTCTTTGCATGAAAGTACACCTTATTATTTGATGGTCGCGAATAATACCACTCGCTAATACAATGAAAAGTCCTTATCAGGAATTTTTTCAAAGGATGAGAATAGAATGCGAAAAAACGCGTTAAATTACCTATTTGTACGACAAATAGATAGTCATGAATGCGCCACTTACAACAGTAAGTGGCGAAAATTAGAACGAATACTCACTATATCGGAACACAGCTATACTCTGTGATGCCTGCATAAACATGTGTTGCATGCATATTTGAGGCTGGTCATCTACCGACGGGTAACGGGTGTCCAACACCAATTCCCACCCTCCTCTCGGTGACAACACGGGAATGTGGAAACGCACATCGTTCTCGCTGGCATTGAAACACAACAACCAGTGTTCTTTCTCAGTGCCCGCATCTGCAACACCACGAATTTCCAGCGCAAAAGCCTGATTGTGTTGTTCCTGCCAATCTTTTGATGCCTTATATGAACCGTCCGCCTTGTACCAATGCACCGAAGCAACATTGGGCGTTAACACAAAACTGTCGTCTTCAAGCAATAAATTAGACAACAATTGACTCTCTTGGCGCAGCGCGATCACCCGTTGACAGAATGTCAGGAAATCCTGTTTTCGTTTGTCCATTCGCCAATCGACCCAGCTCATTTCATTGTCTTGGCAATAGGCATTGTTATTGCCTTGCTGAGATCGACTTAACTCATCTCCACCTAACACATGGGGCGTGCCCTGCGATAGAATCAGCGTGGTGAACAAATTGCGCTTTTGACGTTCTCGAACGGCAATAATTTTCGTGTCTTTGGTGTCACCTTCTTCACCGTAATTCCGCGATAAGTTGTGACCATGACCATCGCGATTGTTTTCACCATTGGCCTCATTATGACGTTGTTCATAGCTAACTAAATCTTGCAACGTGAAACCGTCGTGGTAAGTAACATTGTTAACCGACGTATTCGGATGTCTACGCTTCTTCGGAAACACATCGCGCGAGCCCATCAAACGCGTGGCAAAATCAGCCGTTAACCCGTGATCACCACGCCAAAAAGCGCGCACGGTATCGCGATATTTATCGTTGCATTCTAACCAACTGATGGGAAACGCCCCTAACTGATATCCACCTGGGCCTATATCCCAAGGCTCAGCAACCAGCACCCGATGTCGCAATACTGGGTCTTGGTCGATTGCGCGAAGCAACCCCGCGTTGCTATTAAACTGTTGTGGGTCACGCCCAAGGCAAGGCGCAAGGTCAAAACGGAATCCATCAACGCCAATCACTTCTACCCAATAACGCATGGCGTCCATGATAAGGGTCATCATCACAGGCTGTGCGGTGTGGAAAGTATTGCCACATCCCGAGTGATTACTATAAGCCAACGAACCGTCAGAGGCTTGTTCCATCAAATACGCTCTAAATGGGGTCAAGCCTTTAAATGATAATATTGGGCCGCCTTTACCGCCTTCGGCAGTGTGGTTAAACACAACATCAACGATCACTTCCAGTCCTGCTTCATGAAAGCCTTCGACCATTTGAATACATTCTTCTATGGCGTCTTTCTCTGCATAGCGAGGCTCTGGCGCAAAGAAGTTTATGGGGTTGTAGCCCCAATAGTTGGTCATGCCTTTACCCGTAATGTAGGGCTCGGGCATAAAAGCCGCAATCGGCATTAGTTGCACTGTCGTTATACCTAAGTCTGTTAGGTGTTTAACAACACTGGCGTGAGACGCGCCCAGATATTTTCCTTGCTGCGCTTTTGGCACATCCGGGTGTAATTTAGTGAGACCTTTGACATGGGTTTCGTAAATAATACGCTGGTGTTTTTCTATTACCGGTCTGGGATGACGGGGTCGAGCATAGGCCGCTTCATCAACCACTACGCTTTTTGCCACCATAAATTGGCTGTCACCGTGGTATTGGCGTTCATTCCAACACAGTGGACGACTGAGCTTTTTAGCATAAGGGTCGATGAGTAGTTTATCTGTGGGTACGCTGAGTAATTGGCTTTCACCCCGCTCTACGCGATAACCATAAAGCTGACCGGGCTTCACCCCTTTCACATACGCATGCCATACATAGCCTGTTTTGGCTGGTAACACGAACTCTTCGAGGGTTTCTTCGGTATCGGAATGAAAAAGACAAAGGATAACAGCCCTCGCATCAGGACTGTACACAGAAAAATTGCAGCCATTGTCATCAATAGTAGCGCCTAGAGGATAAGGCGCACCGTTAGTAACAGTCAGGCTAGTTGACAAATTGGCTTGCGTATCCACGCAATCTCCTATTCATGAATAATGAACAGCGTTGCCAATGGTGGTAGATTCAAGACAATTGAATCTGGTTGATGATTCCATGGCTTGGCTGTTGATGAGACACGCTCAGATACAGGATAACCACTCCCCCAATACTGTTTGTCGTCAGTATTAAGCAATAAGCGATAGTTGCCGGCATCTTGCACGCCCATACGGAAGTGTTCTCTCGGCACGGGTGTCAGGTTGCAAATGACGTACACCTTTTGACGTTGATCTTTTGATTTACGCACAAAGGAAATAACACTTTGCTCTGCGTTTTCGTGATCAATCCAACCAAAACCGTCCTGACTATGGTCGAGCTCGTGTAGCGCTGGGTACTTAACATAACACTGATTCAACGCTTTATACAACGATTGCACGCCTTTGTGTTTATCATATTCCAAAAGGTGCCAATCTAAACTTGCATCATGGTTCCACTCACGAGATTGCGCAAGTTCATTACCCATAAAATTCAATTTTTTACCCGGGTGCCCATACATGAAACCCGCATACGCACGAAGATTAGCGGCTTGTTGCCATTCGTCACCCGGCATTTTACCAATTAAACTGCCTTTTCCGTGCACCACTTCATCGTGCGAAATCGGTAACACAAAATTTTCATCAAAGGCATAAACCATACTAAATGTCATTTCACCATGATGATAATGCCGGTATGCGGGGTCTTTTTGAATATAGTGCAATGAGTCATGCATCCACCCCATATTCCACTTGAACCCAAAGCCTAAACCGCCGTCAAAAACGGGGCGAGACACTTTCGGAAACGACGTGGACTCTTCCGCAATCGTCATCGCATGGGGGAAGTGTTTGTACACTTCTTCGTTCATCCAGCGCAGCAGGCTAATGGCTTCGTAATTTTCGTTACCACCGTCGACATTGGGGATCCATTCTCCGTCATTGCGGGAATAATCGAGGTATAGCATCGAAGCGACAGCATCTACGCGTAAGCCATCGATATGAAAATGCTCTAGCCAAAACAGCGCATTAGCGACCAAAAACTGTCGAACCGTTTGTTTGCCAAAGTCGTAAATGCACGAATTCCAATCAGGATGCCATCCCTTGCGCGGGTCGTCGTATTCATACACGTGGCTACCATCAAAGCGTGCCAAACCATGGCCATCTTCAGGAAAGTGTGCTGGAACCCAATCAATAATCACACCGATTCCAGCTTGGTGGCATTGATCCACAAAGTGCTTAAATTCATCAGGGTCACCGTATCGGCTCGTGGGCGCGAATAGCCCAACCGGTTGATAGCCCCAAGAGCCGTCAAATGGATACTCAGATACAGGCATGAGTTCGAGGTGTGTGTACCCCATCTCTTTCACATAAGGGATAAGGTCATCGGCCAATTCACGGTAGCTCAAATATCGCTGTTCTGCATCAGCCTCTGGACGTTTCCAAGAGCCAAGATGTACCTCATAAATTGCCATTGGCTGTTGATACACTTGTGTCTGCTCTCGCTGCATCCACGCAGCATCGTGCCACTGATACACCGAGTGGTCATAGACTTTGGATGCGTGAGACGGATATTGCTCAGCGTGAAACCCGAGCGGGTCGGCCTTATGAGGTAAATCATGGCCTTGAGCATCTTTTATTTGATACTTGTATCGTTCGCCAGCACCTAACTCTGGCACCACCAACACCCAAAACCCTAGGTCAGTCTTTTGCATGGGATGACTGCGGCCGTCCCATTGATTGAAGTCGCCGATAAGAGAAACGGCGGCTGCATTCGGCGCGTAAACTGCAAATCGCGTCGCGGCGATCGCCTCCCCTTCTGCTTCCAGCGTGATCAATTGAGCACCGCCTTGGCGATACAAATTTTGCGGTTGATGATCAATAAAATGCACAGCGTGAAACGCTTGCTCACTAAATTGATAGGGGTCTATAACCTCGTGCCATTCATTGTTAACTTGCACATTGAGAACGTAAATGCTCGCTTCGCTTAACCCTGGTACAGCGCCAGAAAAAAGACCTTCGTCAGATTGCAACGCGAGTTCAGCGAGTATTTCATCACGCCCACGCAATTTCACTTGTACACGAGACGCAGTCGGATGCCAACTGGTAACCACTGCCCCTTGTTCTGAATGGTGAGCGCCTAAAATTGAAAAAGGTGAAGCGCAGCGAGCTTCAGCTAGTTCCCATTTACTGTGCATGGTGTACTCCTACATCTTGGTAGCCACGGGAGCGTGGCTACCAGCACGACATCGAGGGGGTTACTGACTGGCTTGTTGACGGCGAGAGGTCAATTGATGTGCCAATTGCATAATTTCTTGGTCTGCAAATATCTCTTCTAGGTTGCGACTTAACTTGCGTCGCCAGTTAGGATATTCAGTAAACGTACCCGGAATATTGACTGGTTTGTCCATCTGCAACCAATCTTCTAACTGCAAGCTTAGCAGAGCACTAGAGCCTCCTGCCATATGTATTTGCATGCCATAGTTAAGATTTTTGCTCATTCCGGTATAGTTTACGTCTCTGCCCACACTGTCATCAACAGAGTGATGGCCGTGCAAAGTGTCGAGTATCGCTTGTTTATTTTCGTGGCGATCTTGATACAGCACACTGAGTATTTCATCAGTGGGATAAAGTCCAAGCTCTTTGCCCAACTCCAAATCCAGACAATGCCAAAACCCGATTAACGTTGGCATATCATGGGTTGTCAGTGTCGACATAGACTGAACCGGATAATGGCTCGGCGAGTAAAAACCGCCGTCTTCCGCTTGCTCAAAAAAGAACACGCGATAGGAGTACACGCCGTTATCCGCCAATTGTTCTCGAATTTCGTCGGGAACCGTGCCTAAATCTTCGCCAATGACTAAACTCTGGTGACGATGACTTTCCAGCGCCAAAATAGCTAGCAGATCATCAACTGGGTAATACACATATCCACCGTCTTTGGCATGGTCACCTTTCACCACCCACCACAAACGCAATAGCGCCATGACATGGTCAATACGCAGTGCACCAGACGACTCCATATTAGAAGCAAACAAATCAATAATGGGTTGATACTGCTGCTCATAAAGTTTTTTGGGGTCCATTGGAGGCAAGCCCCAATTTTGTCCCAAAGGACCAAGAATATCAGGTGGCGCTCCCACACTGGCATCGGTGCAATACAAGTCTCGATTACCCCAAATTTCTGCACTGCCTTCACTTACGCCTACCGCTAAATCGCGGTACAAACCTATTTGCATGCCCGCTGCATCAGCTTTATCGCTGGCTTGCTTTAACTGCTCTGCGGCTTGCCATTGTAGAAATTGATAAAAACGCACGCGATCGGCGTTGGCCTTAGCAAAGGCTTTTACGTCTGGCTTATGGTATTCGTTGAGTGATTCAGGGAAGACAGGCCAGCCCCAGGCAGGTTTATCTTCTACTTTTAACGACGCTTGGATAGCATCGTAAACACAAAGCATATCTAAGCTCTCTCCGCCTGCTTCAACAAATTGTTCGAATGCGGCTTTTTCAGGAGTGTCCGCGACAAAGTATTGTTGCGAGTACACTTCAAACACCGCGTTGAGTGCGGCTAACTTAAGTTCAGCTACGGTGGCGTAATCTACGTACTCAACCGCGCGGGCGTGCTGTAACTTTTGTTGAAACTCGTCGGCGTTTACTACGGCTTGTACAGATTTAGCGTTAAAACCCGCGATGTTGGCAACGTCAATGTACAAATAATTCAACCAGCGACGCGACGAAGGGCCATAAGGGCTACATGTATCTGCATTAGCAGGATACAAGGCGTGAATAGGGTTCAAGCCAATGAAATCAGCACCTTCTGCGGCGGCTTTCTCTACCAGTAAACTCAAATCGGAGAAGTCACCAATTCCCCAGTTGTTTTCACTGCGTACGCAGTATAACTGAACACTGAGACCCCAGATTTTTTTACCTTGGGCAATAGTCTCTGGAATATAACAAGCTTTAGGCGCAACAATGAGCCGCGAAGAAGCCAATGGCTTCTTACCTCTAGCTTTAGTGAGCACCAAGTCGTGATAGCCTAACTCAAGTTCAAAAGGCAGTGTA
The DNA here is from genome assembly GCF_056161325.1 of Alteromonas sp. ABE4_545. NCBI lineage: Bacteria > Pseudomonadati > Pseudomonadota > Gammaproteobacteria > Alteromonadales > Alteromonadaceae > Alteromonas > Alteromonas sp. ABE4_545. Next base: position 11,425 of record NZ_JBSWYY010000008.1, on the reverse strand, counting down.
ATTAGGTATTCCTGAAACTCAACACCCTCGAGTTCACCCGCATTCACTAGGTTTTCATCAACTGGCACGAAAGTGTGCTTAAACACCTCGTTTTGCTCAGTTGTAACCGTTAACGCAAACTTGTCGTTTGCTAGTTCAATCGGTAAACGCAAGGCAATGTGTTGTTCATCGCCAGTGCGAAACACACTCACTGGATCGAGTTTAGATACCCAAAAGTGCTCTGCTTCTACGGCAAGTTGAGCTGCCATTGCAGCCTCGTTGCTCGTGTCGTAGCCCAACACTTCAAGTAGTTTCGCTTTACTTGTTTCTGCAATTGTCGCTGGCTTGCCCCACGCGTCAACGTAGTGAGTTTCGATGCCTCGCATTTCCACAAGCTTTTGCAGCACGTTATTCGTCATTCACTGGTTCCTGCTTATTAAATAGTTGCAAATGAGATCGTCATTCGCCTGTAACCGAACAAATTTTTAACATTATTGTTTAACTATCGACTTTGCGAAACTGAATACGTTTGCAATAGACGTTTTTTGTAATTTTGCAACATAAAGTGGATTAAGCTTTGCCAATTATGCCATTTTGATCCATACTTTACGTAATATTTTTTCATTTCTATCACACACAACACGATTACGAGGCATGTTATGACAATTCGCATCGGTATCAACGGCTTTGGACGTATCGGCCGACTGGTAATGCGCGCTGCAGCAACTCGCTCAGACCTAGAAGTGGTTGCTATCAATGACCTGTTAGACCCAGATTATATTGCATATTTGTTAAAGTACGATTCAACTCACGGCACCTTTGATGCTGATATCAAAGTTGACAACGGAGCGTTGATCGTAGACGGCAAAACCATTCGTGTCACTTCTGAGCGCGACCCTGCTAACTTAAAATGGAACGAAGTTGACGTAGACGTAGTTGTTGAATCAACTGGCTTGTTCCTAACTAAAGAAACAGCAAGCAAGCACCTTGAAGCTGGTGCGAAAAAAGTCGTCATGTCTGCTCCATCTAAAGACGACACACCAATGTTCGTTATGGGTGTGAACCACGATAGCTACGAAGGTCAAACCATCGTATCTAACGCGTCATGTACCACTAACTGTCTTGCACCACTGGCGAAAGTACTAAACGACAACTTCGGTATCGTTGATGGCTTGATGACCACTGTTCACGCAACAACTGCAACACAGAAAACCGTTGACGGTCCATCTGTTAAAGATTGGCGTGGTGGTCGTGGTGCTGGCCAGAATATCATTCCTTCATCAACAGGCGCGGCTAAAGCAGTGGGTAAAGTTATCCCTGCCCTAAACGGCAAGTTGACAGGTATGGCTTTCCGCGTACCTACGCCAAACGTTTCTGTTGTTGACCTAACAGTTAACCTAGCAAAACCTGCTAAGTACGAAGAAATTTGTGCAGCAATGAAAGCTGCGTCTGAAGGCGAGCTTAAAGGCATTTTAGGTTACACTGAAGATGCGGTTGTTTCTAATGACTTTATTGGCGAATCAAAGACCAGCATCTTTGATGCTACCGCTGGTATCGCACTCACTGACACCTTCATTAAAGTTGTGTCTTGGTACGATAACGAGTGGGGCTACTCAAATAAAGTATTGGATCTGGTACAACATATCAGTAAATAATACGTTTAGCACATCAGTATTATTATAAGGTGCACAAAAGTGCACCTTTTTTTTATCTGTAAGGTCGATACTGTGTGATTATTCAGGGAGATACTATGACCTTTCCTTCATCAATTACCAAATACCAAAAAGAAGGCATTGAAGTCCTTCTTATTGACAATGAAAAAGCGACCTGTGAAATCAGTTTGTTTGGCGCGCATGTCTTATCTTTCAAACCTAAAAAAGACAACCGAGAGCGTCTCTGGGTAAGCCCTCATGCCATTTTAACAGGGAAGAAACCCATTCGAGGGGGTATTCCGTTGTGTTGGCCGTGGTTCAGTGATGATCACGGTCAGGAAAAAGGCGCTTTGCCCTCTCACGGCTTTTTACGCACGCAAACATGGACAATCGGGGCTGCGACAGAGAACCAGGGTACAACAGCAATTACCCTGCACCCAGAAACCAGCAAAGGCGACGGTTTTGAGTACGACACCGACGTTAGTCTCACGTTGCTGGTTGGCGATACGTTAAGTGTGTCGTTAGAAACCACAAACCTCGGAGACGCCCCAATAACCTTTAACAGTGCTCTTCATACTTATTTTAACGTGGCAGATATCCATCACACTACCCTCATTGGCGTAGATGGCCCCTATAAAGATAAGCTTGATCGTTGGTTAGAAAAGTCAGCCCCTGTGCCTTATACATTCCATACAGAGACTGATCGCATTCACCAATGTGCGCCTGCGCGCGTTGAAATTGAGCAGGCAGAGGGTAAAACTGTCGTTGATTCTCTTGGACATGACAGCATGGTGGTATGGAACCCTTGGCAAAGTGCGGCGAACATTGCAGATATGGACCCATTTGGCTATCGACATATGCTGTGTGTTGAAACTGCTATCACGAATGGTTGTACGCTTGAGCCTAAAGCCACACACACGCTTACCCAAGTCATAGGTTAGAGCACCACACCATACGACACAAAAAAAGCCGGTAACGTGAGCCCACACAGTGAGCACATTTACCGGCTTTTTAGCAAGCGAGGTTAACTGGCTTTATTTTACGCCAGCAACTGCCTCTTTCGCTAATTGCGTGATGCGGTCCCAATCGCCCGCAGCAATGGCATCATCTGGTGCCAACCATGAACCACCCACACAACGCACACTGTTAAGCGCTAGATAGTCATTGTAGTTAGCTGGGCTAATGCCGCCTGTAGGACAAAATACGGTATCAGGGAAAGGACCACTGATCGATTTAATCGCTTTTACGCCGCCAGAAGCTTCAGCAGGGAAGAACTTAAGGTGCGTATAACCTGCGTCTTTCGCTTTCATCAGATCAGAGATTGAAGAAATACCTGGAATTAGCGGAATGTCAGCCTCTGCGCCTGCTTTCAACAAGTCATCGGTCATACCAGGACTGATAGCAAATTTAGCACCCGCTTCGATCACAGCTTTTAACTGCTGTGCGTTGGTTACTGTACCTGCGCCAATTAACGCGTCAGGCACTTCTTGAGCAATCTTCTTAATTACGTCTAAAGCAACTGGAGTACGTAAGGTCACTTCCAATACCTTGATACCGCCAGCCATTAAGGCTTTAGCTAAAGGAACAGCAGCGTCTAAATCGTCTATTACAAGTACGGGTACTACTGGACCTGCAGCAAAAATTTCGGCGGGTGAATATTTCCAATTCGTCATGTTTTAACTCGCAGTCTGTTGTTTCAAATACGCTGCAGCCCCTAATAATCCGTGATCAGGCTCAGCGATTAAATAAGTTGGGATATCTTTTACGTAGTGTTTCATTCGGCCTTTCGCATCGAAACGCGCTCTAAAATCACTGTGCAACAAGAAATCAGTAAAACGGCTGGCGATGCCACCACCCACAAAAACACCACCCGTTGTGGCAAGGTTGAGTGCTAAATTACCAGCAAAACTACCCATTATGCGGCAGAACTGATTTAGCGCAGCAACACAGATTTCGCACTCTCCTGATAACGCATTCGCGGTAATATCAGCAGGGTCAGAAAACTTAACTGCTTGGCCCGCGTGTTCACTCAAAGCCAAGTAAATATTAAGTAAGCCACGGCCACTCATCACATCTTCGGCAGAAGCGCGATCATGGTGCTTTTGCAGGTAACGCCAAATCACAATTTCAGTTTCATCAACTGGGGCAAAGTCAACATGCCCACCCTCACCATCGAGGGTTTGCCAGCCTTTGTCTGTGATTGTCATGTGTTCAACGCCTAGGCCTGTACCTGGGCCAAACACAACAACATTACCGCCTTCTTGGCTAGTTCCATGACCAATTTGAATTAATTGATCGTCCTTTAACACAGGGAGTGAGTGCGCCACCGCAGTGAAATCGTTGATGACGTATAAGCTTTCTAGCTTCAATTGTTCTTTTAATGCTTGTTGCGAAAATGCCCAACTGTGGTTGGTCATTGACACTTCGTCGCCCGTTACCGGACAAGCAATAGCAATGCAGCCAGCAGTGAAAGACTTTACAGCGCTATCGCGAAAGTATTGTAAAAGCGCAAGGTCAATGCTGGCGTAATCCGCACACAAATATTTGCGAATATCAGACAATCCATCTTCAGTAATTGTGGCTACACGGATGTTCGTGCCGCCAACATCTGCAACGAAGTATGCACTCATGCACTATGCTCCTGCGTATAAAATAACGTACACGCACCTTCTTCAGCGCCCGTAATCACACCGCGCATGCCACCAAACATTTCTCGGCCCATGCCGTTTTGATGTTGGCTAAGATTGGCAACAGCAGCTTCTCGAGAATCTAGCTCTGCGTCATCTACCCACAGTTTTAACGACCCGGTTGACGTGTCTAGCTCGACAATGTCACCCGTTTTTACTTTGGCTAGTAGACCGCCTTTATAGGCTTCCGGTGTTACGTGAATAGCAGCCGGTACACGACCAGATGCCCCTGACATTCGACCGTCGGTAACGAGCGCCACTTTGTATCCACGATCTTGTAATACACCTAGAGGTGGCGTTAATCGATGCAGTTCCGGCATACCAACAGCGGCCGGCCCTTGGAAGCGCACAACAACGATACAATCCTTGTCTAGCTCACCTGACTTAAACGCTACGTCAAGCTCAAACTGGTCTTCAAATACAACCGCGGGCGCTTTAATGTGACAATTAGGCTCAGGAAGAGATGATGTTTTGATCACTGCACGACCTAAGTTGCCATTGAGTACACTCAGGCCACCATCTGGTTTAAACGGTGTCGCAACACTGGCAACGACTTCTTTGTCGAGTGATTCTGTTGGACCATCGCGCCACTCCAACTCGCCGTCGCGTAGTACGGGTTCTTTGGTATAGCGCTCAAGGCCGTCACCACAAATCGTTTTAACGTCGTTGTGCACCAAACCTGCATCTAACAACTCTTTGAACAACAACGACATACCGCCTGCAGCGACAAAATGGTTAATATCAGCAGAGCCATTAGGGTAAATACGCGTAAGTAAAGGAACGGCGTTTGAAATATCTGAGAAATCGTCCCAAGTCACGATGTAACCAGCCGCTCTAGCCACCGCAATTAAGTGCATAGTGTGGTTAGTAGAACCACCTGTAGCGAGTAACGCTACCAAGCCATTTACTATTGATTTAGCGTCAACCACATGACCAATTGGCGTATAGTTGTCACCCAAATCGGTTAAACGTGTGGCTTGAACCGCCGCAGCCTTGGTCAATGCGTCTCGAAGCTCAGTACCGGGGTTAACAAACGAAGAACCCGGTAAGTGTAGGCCCATGACTTCAACAACAAGTTGGTTACTGTTAGCAGTACCGTAGAAAGTACATGTACCCGCAGAGTGATAAGACTGTGATTCTGCTTCTAACAGCTCTTTGCGCCCTACTTTTCCTTGCGCATACTCTTGACGCACACGGGCTTTTTCTTTGTTAGGCAAGCCAGAAGGCATAGGTCCAGCAGGAACAAAAACAGTGGGCAAATGGCCGAAACTCAAAGAGCCAATCAGTAATCCGGGGACAATTTTGTCACAGATACCGAGCATTAGCGCACTATCAAACATATTGTGTGACAAGCCAACCGCGGTGCTCATGGCGATAACATCACGACTCAATAAGCTCAAGTCCATACCTGGCGTACCTTGCGTTACACCGTCACACATTGCAGGTACACCGCCAGCAAACTGTGCAACACTGCCAACTTCACGTACCGCTTGTCGAATAATGTCAGGGTAAGTTTCGTAAGGTTGGTGCGCTGACAACATATCGTTGTAGGCTGAAATAATCGCCACATTCGCTTTGGTCATGCTGCGCAAGTCAGCTTTGTCTTCGCTTCCGCACGCCGCAAAACCATGCGCCAAGTTACCGCATGACAACACACCTCGGTGTGGCCCTTGGGCACGCGCACTCTCTATTTTATCAAGGTATGCCTTACGGGTGTCACGACTGCGCTCAATAATACGCTGAGTAACTTCTTGTATCTGTGAATTCATCTTGGCCTCCTAGGGTGCCCACATCAGTGTAACCGGCGCTCGGTTAATCACTGCTGTAATCGGCTTCTCTGTCTCTGCGGCATTGGCCACCGCATCGTCGAGTACCTGCATCTTCTTTTCGCCTGTTAGGTGCAGGAAAATATTTTTACTGTTTAACAACGCAGGCAATGTCAAAGACATGCGTTGATGGGGCGCAGTAGTGGGTTGAGTAGCGATACACGTGCGCCCGCTTTCCATATCCAATCCCGCAACTAATTGCGCTGAACAAGGAAATAAAGAGGCTGTGTGCCCGTCTTCGCCCATCCCAAGAATGAGCGCGTCAAATGGCTGCGCCATCCCAGCAATTAAGGCTTCTACTTCTTCGACTGCGTTTTCGGCGTTGTCTTGTGGGGTTTTCATGACAACAAAATTCGCGGCCGCTGCCTTATTTTGGATCAAATGTGTTTTCACTAACTTGGTGTTACTTGCATCGTCGGTTTCGTCAACCCAACGCTCATCAGCAAGCGTAACATCCACTTTAGCCCACTCTACATCTGCATTGCTCAGTTGTTGGAACAAAGCAACCGGTGTACGGCCGCCGCTTACAACTAAACTTGCACGTCCGTTTTCCGCTATCCCGTTTTCAAGGATTGCGACTAACTTTTCAGCAAATGCAGACGTCAACGCGTCTGCATTTTCATAAATAGATTTGATGAGTGCCATCAGTTACTTCTTCTTCGTTGTACGACTTTCATACCAGCTACGGTCAGCGCGCGCCAGCAAACCAATAGAGTCGACTGGACCCCAAGTACCTGCCTGGTAAGGCTCAGGTGCTTCATTGGTGGCTTTCCATGCTTCGAGAATTGAGTCTACCCAAGTCCATGCTTGTTCAATTTCATCGCGACGTACGAACAACGCTTGGTTACCCAACATCACTTCTAGCAACAACTTCTCGTATGCATCTGGAATACGCTCTTCGTTAAACGCTTCAGAGAAACTCAAGTTAAGCTTAGATTTCTGCAAGTCCATTGAACCAGAGCTGGTTAAACCTGGTACTTTGTTCATTACGGTAACTTCTACGCCTTCATCAGGCTGTAGGCGAATAACCAATTTATTTGGTGGCAAGTTTTTAAAGCTGTCGCCGAATAAGTTATGCGGCTGACGCTTGAAGTAGATTACCACTTCACTCACTTTGGTTGGCAAACGCTTACCGGTGCGAAGATAGAAAGGCACACCCGCCCAACGCCAGTTATCGATATCTGCACGTATAGAAACAAACGTTTCTGTTTTACTACGCGTGTTCGCATCTTCTTCTTCGAGGTATCCAGGCACTTCTTTGCCCTTCACGAATCCAGACGTGTATTGACCGCGCACTGTTTTCTCAGCGATATTACTTGAGTTAATTGGGCGCAGAGCACGCAATACTTTCAGCTTTTCGTCTCGAATAGAGTCGGCATTCAGGTTTGCAGGCGGTTCCATTGCTACCAAACTCAAAATTTGTAGCAAGTGGTTTTGAACCATGTCGCGCATTTGACCTGCATCGTCAAAATAGCCCCAACGCCCTTCAATACCTACAGACTCTGCAACCGTAATTTGCACGTGGTCGATGCAGTTGTGATCCCAGTTAGTTGCGAAAATAGAGTTAGCGAAACGCAACGCAATTAGGTTGAGAACCGTCTCTTTACCTAAATAGTGGTCAATACGATAAATTTGGCTCTCGTGGAAGTACTCAGCAACTTGGTTATTGATCACCATAGACGACTGCAAGTCGTGACCGATTGGTTTTTCAAGTACCAAACGCACGCTTGAATCAATAATGTTGCAACTGTGCAAGCCACGACAAATGTCACCATAAATAGAGGGAGGCGTAGCTAAGTAGCACACCATAGTGCGGTCAGGATTAACCGCTTGCTCTAATACAGCGTAGCTGCTTTGGTCTTTCATATCGATTTGCGCATACTTAAGGCGAGCAGATAAACGCTCCCATGTAGCTTCGCAAATTGTCTCGCCGGCAAACTCTTCCAAGTTACCGCGCACTTCAGTGACATATTCTTCGTCACTCAATGCTTGACGAGCAACACCAATAATTTGTGTGTCTGCATGAATCAGTTCAGCTTTTTCTAACTGATAAAGAGAGGGTAAAAGTTTGCGTCGAGACAGATCCCCCTTGGTTCCGAATAGTACGAAATCACAGGGTTCAAAAGAATTGTCCATTACCATTTTTGTCGACCTTCTTAGCTTATAGGTAGCTGGTGTATGGATTGAGTTGAGGCATCAACACCAAATCCGGCCTTGTTGTTACCAATAGTTAACAACAAATGTAGTAAAATTACAACTTCTGTATGCCCTATATTTGCTATTCATGAGGCTAATTTACACCCCAGACGAATATGACGGGCATATGTCAAAAAATTACATTTTTCTTGTTACTTGCGTCACTTTAAGTAGTATATTTACCGAGCGGTACCCTCAGTAATTTAGAAAACACTATTATCTCTATGAATATACTTGAAAAAATAACGCAAAATAAAACAGCATTCAGCAAATCAGAACGTAAAGTTGCGGAAGTCATTCTCGCAAATCCTCAGACTGCGATCCATTCGAGTATAGCAACCTTGGCGAAAATGTCGGATGTCAGTGAACCCACGGTGAATCGTTTCTGCCGACGGTTAGACACGAAAGGCTTTCCTGACTTCAAATTGCACTTAGCGCAAAGCCTTGCAAATGGTACGCCTTACGTTAACCGGCATGTGGATGAAAGCGACGGTCCAGAGGAATACACAAACAAAATTTTCGAATCGACCATGGCCTCACTGGAAGTGGCACGCCAATCGATTTGTGTAACCTCAGTCAATCGCGTAGTCGATCTATTAACACAGGCTCAACGCATTTCATTTTTTGGCTTAGGCGCATCGGCTTCAGTTGCTCACGATGCTTTGAATAAGTTCTTTAGATTCAACGTTCCCGTTGTGTATTTTGAAGATATTCTAATGCAACGTATGAGCTGTATGAACTGTGGTTCTGGCGATGTAGTGGTGCTGATTTCTCATACCGGGCGTACCAAAAGTTTGGTCGAAATTGCACAAATTGCGCGTGGTAACGACGCCACTGTCGTCGGCATTACGTCTGCAGACAGCCCCTTGTCTCGTGAATGCAACTACGTGTTGTCGCTAGAAGTACCGGAAGATACCGACATGTACATGCCAATGGCGTCGCGTATCGCGCAATTGACCTTGATCGATATTCTCGCCACAGGGTTTACATTGAGACGAGGCAACAAGTTCCGCGAAAACCTCAAGCGCGTTAAAGACACGCTCAGAGGCTCGCGTTTTGAAAAACGCGGCGATTAATTAAAAATCTCTATACGTTGGCTGCAAATTAGGCAGCCAACCCGCCCAACTGGTCTGAACAGTTAAAAAACTCACACGGCTTCTCACTCCAATTTGTATGACAATTCGTTGTAAACTTTCAAAATTACCACAGTGACTTTCACTGTACTCACCCACATAAATCAAGGTCTATAGCGACATAGGCTAATTTTTACGGTAAATATTATGTTAAAATTAGTTTGCCTTAACGTAAGGTTTCAAAAAAAATTACAGTTTAGCTTCGCCATTATTTTTTAATCGGGCATTCACAATTTTGTCAATTTAGACTAGTATTTTGTAATAAAATTACGAAACGTAATTACAAGCAAAAATATTGTTATATAAATGCCATTTTGGCGACAAAACTCCTCTACCTGATTAAGCGACAATCATTATGACACGACGAACTAAAATTTTGGCGACACTGGGGCCAGCAACCGACTCACTAGAACGGATTGAAGCAATCATCCGCGCTGGTGCAAACGTAGTGCGAATGAACTTTTCACATGGTCAAGCTGAAGACCATATCGAACGCGCTAAGCGCGTACGCCAAGCAGCAAAGAACGCAGGAAAGTACGTAGCCATTTTAGGCGATTTGCAAGGCCCTAAAATTCGCGTTGCGCGTTTTCAAGACAACGCAGTGCATCTTGATGTTGGCGCTCCTTTTACTCTAGACGCGGAACTTGACCGTGACGCGGGTGACACAACTCAGGTAGGTATCGATTACAAAGCGTTGCCTGACGACGTAGCTGAAGGCGATATTCTGTTGTTAGACGACGGTCGTATTCAACTACAGGTAACAGGTGTTGAAGGCCGTAAAGTACTAACGAAAGTGACTGTTGGCGGCAAATTGTCGAACAACAAAGGAATTAACCGCTTAGGTGGTGGCCTTTCAGCCGAAGCGCTGACTGAAAAAGACAAGCGCGACATCATTACTGCTGCTGAAATTGGCGTAGACTATTTAGCTGTGTCTTTCCCTCGCAGTGGCGCCGACCTTGACTACGCTCGTGAACTGGCTGTTGCCGCTGGTTGCCATGCCAAGATTTGTGCAAAAGTAGAGCGTGCGGAAGCGGTAGCAACTGACGACGCGATCGACGATATCATCAGAGCTTCTGATGCAGTAATGGTAGCACGTGGTGACCTTGGCGTAGAGATCGGCGATGCCGAGCTAGTTGGCGTACAGAAGAAGTTGATTGCACGCTCTCGTCAGCTAAACCGTGTTGTTATTACAGCAACACAAATGATGGAGTCGATGATCGACAGCCCAATGCCAACTCGTGCCGAAGTAATGGACGTGGCAAACGCCGTATTAGACGGTACTGATGCGGTAATGCTGTCAGCAGAAACAGCAGCAGGTAACTTCCCAGTTGAAACCGTTGCAGCAATGGCGCGCGTATGTGAAGGTGCAGAAACTCACCCAAGCATTAAAATGTCGAAGCACCGTATGGACGATTTATTCTCGTCTGTCAGTGAAACGGTTGCATTGTCTGCTGTTTATGCGGCTAACCACTTGCCAGGTGTTAAAGCGATTGTTGGTTTAACAGAGAGCGGTAACACTCCACAATTGATGTCTCGTATTACTACCTCGTTGCCTATTATCGCCCTATCACGCCATGAAGATACGCTAAACTCTATGGCGCTATACCGCGGTGTTAAGCCTATCTACTTTGATTCTCAAAACGTTGCGGCCGGCGAGCTGAAAAACGATGTCATCGCGACGTTGAAAGAGCATAATCAAGTTGAATCTGGCGACATCATTATTTTGACTCACGGTGAGCGCATGGAAACAATCGGTGCGACTAACTCATTTAAAATTGTAGAAGTCGAATAAGCAAACGGTATTTGCTCACGCTTTATGAAAAGGCCCATATGATATGGGCCTCAGACTGTTGAAAAAGCCCTAGACGAAAGTCTGGGGCTTTGATCTAATAGGCATAGTGAAATTCGGAGTGTTCACCATGCTAACCCCAAAATCCCCACAACAATACGAG